>NZ_JBEXID010000020.1:0-111279 GCF_040608395.1 Streptomyces sp. NPDC005181 | reverse complement strand
AGTACCGCTTCGAGTAGTTGCTTCCCACCTGGCTCTACTTCCTCTGGAACCTCAGGTCCCAGTCTCCAGGTGTCCGTGATCAAGGGGAAGCTTCACGCGGGGCCTGCCCCCTCTGACCGCACAGCAGCGGCCCCCACCCAACCGGGTAGGGGCCGCTGCTGTGTGCGTCTAGCGATCCGTTTGGCGCGGATGCCCTGTGCCGGCTTGAGTCAGCCAGCACGTCTGCTTGTTCTCGTCGTGCAGGTACCAAACACGCCCGCCACCTGTGACTTCGATCTGCCACTGCGGGTAGCTCTCGCCATTGCGAAGGCCGAACGCCAGGTCATGCTTGAGCCGGTGATGACGATTCGTCTCCACCGCGGGTGACGGCGTCTTCCGCATCAGTTGCCAGGCGGCGTTGGTGTTGGCCGGCACCTGCTGCATCAGTTGCTGCCACCCGACAGCGACCTCCCGGTTGGCGAATTTTATGTGGTACTCGCCCTTCGCTGGAGGCGGGGGAACGTCGTCGTTCTTTCCCAGGCTCACTCGTCCTCCGACGGGGGCATGGGCACGTCTCCGTGGTCGCTGTCGCCATGGTCCTTGGTGAGAGTGGCGTGCAGCTCAGGATCAGCGTAGATCTCCGCAGTGTGCTTCCAGGCCGTAATCACCTGAGCGATCGGGGCCAAGCTGCCGAGAGAGGTGCTCGCGCGAGCGGTCTCCACAAACTCCAGCAGGAACTCCTGCACAGCCTTCTGCGGGAGGAAGCGCACCCACGGGAACGCCTCAGGGAAAACGCGGGTCAGGAGCTCTGCGGCAGCGGGGCTCTCCTTGAGGAGGGCGACGAACATTTTGGTGGTTGAGTCGACGACCTGAACGGCCTGGTCGGCTCGTGCCGCGGTGGTGAGGTACAGGTCCTCTTCGTCGCGACGGTGGAGCAGGAGGCCGCGGCCGGCGTTGACCTGCATGCGCGCGACGGTGTCCTTGGGCCTTTGGATGAGCTCCGAGAAGTTCGCTTCAGCTGGCATGGTGGTCATGACTTGGAAGGTACTTCAAAAGTGCGTCTGTGTCTACCCGAAAATGGGTCTGAAACCACCCTAAAAATGAGAAACACCCGGGCTGACCAGCCAAGATCCGTGAGCGGGCCACTCCAACAGACCCCTAGCCAGGCCGGCCGCGGCCTGCTGCGGGAACCTCGACAGTCAGCCCCGTGTCGAGCCTTTGCCCTTAGGCCCAGAACCGCAACGCCGGGCGCCGTGCAGGTACACGACGAGCTGATGACGCTGTTGAAGGAAGGCGACTGGGAGCTCCTTACCGACAAGGTGATTGAGTATCTGCCCGCGTCCGAAAGGGAGCGCTTCGTGGAGCGAATGATCGACCACGGGCTTCAGGAATCCCCGGGCCACAAGAGGTGGCTGGAGCTGAAGCGGCAGCTGGACGAGTTCAGGGTGGCCTGAGACAGCAGAGCACCCCGGCCATTTAGGTCGGGGGCGCCGTCGTGCGTTCGGGGTCAGAACTTTTCGTCGCGCATGAACATGCCCACCAGCCCGACCAGGAGCATTGTCACGGCCAGGCCGACGAACCAGTGGATGACCCAGGCCAGCCACACCAGGAACACGATCACGGCGAGGAGCGGCAGAACGGCAATGACGATGACGACTGCCCCCACGCCCATAGTCGCCGCCCACCCGGCCATTTGGGCGAAAATCGCAAGTCTGGCCGCTGTCCCTTCGGGCTTGTCGTCGATCGTCATCAGCGGACCAGCGTCTCGTCGAGGTATGCCTGCACCTGCGGGAACAGCCCGTAGGGCACGTAGGTCGGGATGTCACCGTGGCTGACCCAGGCCACCTCGGCGATCTCTTCCGGGTCGCCAACGATGGCGGCTCTGACCGCGTCACAGGCGCCGGCGGCGGTTCCGGCACGGGCCTCCGTACCCCCGCGGCAGGCGCCCGCCGAGCACGGGCCGAGCGTGTCGGGCGACACCCGGTACCGCACCGAGCTCCCGCCACTGCGGACCCGGGAACGCAAGGGCGGGGCGTCGGTGGCGGGCGCCGCGCTGCCGGCGAGCGTGTTCGCCGCCTACCGGCACGCCGAGGCGGAGCTCGCGCGCACCGCGCCCGGCTGCAGGCTGCGGTGGCAGTTGCTGGCCGCGATCGGCCAGGTGGAGTCCGGGCAGGCGCGCGGCGGTCGGGTGACGGCGGACGGTACGACCGTGGCGCCGATCCTCGGGCCGCGGCTGGACGGCGGCGCCTTCGCCGTCGTGCGGGACACCGACGGCGGCGCGTACGACGGGGACCCGGCCGAACTGGACCGGGCGGTCCTCGGCTACAACCACTCGGAGGCGTATCTGCACACGGTCAGGGCCTGGTACGCGTACTTCCTGGAGGGGCACCGGGTGGTGCCGGACAGCTCCGCGAAGGCGTCGACACGCCCCGAGCCGTCGCCGCCGAAACCCACGCCGAAGCCGACACCGTCCCCCCACCCCAGAGCCTCCCCGTCCCGGACTCCGTCCGCGCCTGCCTCGCCGGCCCCCACCAGGTCACGTCCGGCGGGCGGGGCCGAGGGGACCGAGGAGCCCCAACTCCCCCCGCCCGGCACGGACATCGAGCTGCCCGGCGACGACCTGCTGACCAGTAACGGTGTGGACTCGATGACCTCCTCCCCCTCCACAACCGCGGATACTGGGCGGTAATGTCGCCACCCGCCGGACGGCACAGGACCGGCGGCTGAGCGCAAAGGGGCCCTCATGGCGACGGACATGCCGGACATGCCTGCGGAGATACAGGCGGCCCACGACGGTTGGCAGCGCATGTGGAGCCACCGCGAGCAACTGCTCAAGGTGGCCCGGCGCAGGTCGATGAGCCCGGAGGACGCCGAGGACGCGGTGCACGAGGCGATGCTGCGCGCCGCGGAGCGCCCCGACTTGGACGACGAGCGCCTCGGCGCCTGGCTGACGACCGTGACCATGCGGCTGTGCGTCGATCGGTACCGCCAGGTCAACCGTGAGGCCGAGGTACACCGCAGCCCCACGCTCGCCGCGCCGGGTCCGGTGCCCGTCGAGGAGGCGGTGTGCGACCGGGCCGAGGCCAGGTGGCTGGCCGTGCGCAGCGGGGAACTGCCCGCGCGCCAGGCCGAGGCGCTCCGACTGAAGTCCGAGGACCTCGACGTCGGCCAGGTCGCCGTGCGCATGGGGCTGAGCTATCGCACCGTCGAGTCGCTGCTCGCCCGGGCCCGGCGCACGCTGCGCAACTCGCTGGCCGGAACGCTGGGCCTCGCCCTGTTCCTGTGGGGGCGCGGCAAGCTGCGCGCGGGCGGACACGCGCAGGCCGTGGTGGTGACCTCGACGGCCGCGACCCTGGTGGTGGCGGGGTTCGTGTTGCCGTACGTCCACAACGGGGACGGGCAGGGCACAGCTCCCCGTCCCTCCGTGTCCCGCATGGCCCAGGCGACCACGCAGACCGTCCGGCCCGACGGCGTCGGCAGGGTGGCCGCCCCGAACGCCCGTGATCTGTCGGCCGCCTCGACGTCTCACGCAGCGACGCCGACGGTGCCGCCCGGCGATCACGACCGGTCGCTGCTGCCTCTGTCGGTGCCACCGCTGCCGGATGCCTCGCTGTCACCAGTGCCATCCGTCCCCGACGTCCCCGGCGTGTCCGACCTGCCGAGCGTGCCCGGCCTCCCCGATCTGCCGGTCACGTCCACGGTCCCGACGACGCGTCCGGCCCTCCCGGAGGCTCCCGCCACGCCCTCCGCCCCGGCCGACGTGCCGACCCCGACCGTACTGCCGTAGCACCGCCGGAAAAAGCACTGCCGTAGAACCAGCGGAAATAGCGCGGCCGCCGAGCCGCCGGAAACCCGGCCGCAAGACCCCCGAAAAAATTGGCCTCCGTCGCGACGGACGCCCCGCCCCTCCCCGTAGAGCAGATGTCGGAGCTGCTCCACGGCCGAAGGGTGGACCGGATGGGTGTCGAGATCTGTGTGGAAGGGCTGACCAAGTCCTTCGGTCACCAGGTCATCTGGCAGGACGTCTCGCTGACGCTGCCCGCCGGGGAGGTCTCGGTCATGCTCGGCCCCTCGGGCACGGGCAAGTCGGTGTTTCTCAAGACGCTCGTCGGACTGCTGAAGCCGGAGCGGGGTTCCGTGAAGGTCGCGGGCCGGGACGTCACCAAGCTGCGCGAGCACGAGCTGTACGAGGTGCGGAAGCTGTTCGGGGTGCTGTTCCAGGACGGCGCGCTGTTCGGCTCGATGAGCCTGTACGACAACATCGCTTTCCCGCTGCGGGAGCACACCCGTAAGTCCGAGAGCCAGATCCGGCGCATCGTGCTGGAGAAGATGGACATGGTCGGGCTGATCGGTTCGCAGGGGAAGCTGCCCGGCGAGATCTCCGGCGGCATGCGAAAGCGAGCCGGTCTCGCCCGAGCCCTGGTCCTCGACCCCGAGATCATCCTCTTCGACGAACCCGACTCCGGCCTCGACCCCGTACGCGTCGCCTATCTCAACCAGCTGATCGTCGACCTCAACGCACAGATCAATGCGACCTTCCTGATCGTCACCCATGACATCGCCTCTGCCCGCCAGGTGCCGGACAACATCGGACTGTTGTTCCGCCGTGAGCTGATCATGTTCGGACCCCGCGAGAAGCTGCTGACCAGCGACGAGCCCGTCGTACGGCAGTTCCTGAACGGCCGGATGCAGGGCCCCATCGGGATGGCCGAGGAGAAGGACGCCGCGCAGGTCGAGCAGGAGCTGGCCCAGCTCGGCCACGGAGCGCACCCAAAGACTCCCGGCAGTCAGGCTCTAACTCCCCGCCTGCTGCCGGGACCAGGCATCACCAGGCCACCCCGCTGGGAGGCGATCGCGAGACGCGAGGCCGAGCTGCACCAAAAGGCGGTGACCGGCGCATGAGGCTGTCACCGACCGGAGTGCTCAGGCACTCCGGGAACCTCTTCGCGATGGCACTGGACGTCGTCCGAACCATGCCCCGACGGCCGTTCCAGGCACGGGAGTTCATCCAGCAGGCCTGGTTCGTCGCGAGCGTCACGATCCTGCCGACGGCCCTCGTGTCCATCCCGTTCGGCGCGGTCATCGCGCTGCAGATCGGCAGCCTGACCCGGCAGCTCGGCGCCCAGTCCTTCTCCGGGGCCGCCTCGGTGCTTGCCGTGCTGCGGGAAGCCTCGCCGATCGTCACCGCCCTGCTGATCGCGGGCGCCGGCGGCACGGCGATCTGCGCGGACCTCGGGGCGCGGAAGATCCGCGAGGAGATCGACGCGATGCAGGTGCTGGGCATCGACCCCATCCACCGGCTGGTCGTTCCGCGGGTCCTGGCGTCGATGGTGGTGGCGGTGCTGCTGAACGGCCTGGTGTCGGTGGTCGGCGTCGCGGGCGGCTACTTCTTCAACGTCGTCCTGCAGAACGGCACGCCGGGCGCCTATCTCGCCTCCTTCACCACGCTCGCCCAGCTTTCCGACCTGTGGGCGGCGGAGGTCAAGGCGCTGGTGTTCGGCGCGATCGCCGCGATCGTCGCTTCGTACAAGGGACTCACCGCGAAGGGCGGCCCGAAGGGCGTGGGCGACGCCGTGAACCAGTCGGTGGTGATCACCTTCATGTTGCTGTTCGTGACGAACTTCGTGATGACCGCGGTGTACTTCCAGGTCGCCCCGCAGAGGGGTTAGCCGATGCGACGGATACGACCTCAAATACTCCTCGACCGTCCGCTCCGCTCGCTCGAAGAGCTGGGCACCCAACTCTCCTTCTACGGCCGCTCGTTGGCGTGGACCGGCCGCACCCTGCGCCGCTACAAGAAGGAGATCCTGCGGCTGCTCGCCGAGGTGAGCTTCGGCCGCGGGGCGCTGGCCGTCGTGGGCGGCACGGTCGGCGTCATCGCCTTCCTGTCGTTCTTCACCGGCACGGAGGTGGGCCTGCAGGGGTACGCCGCGCTCAACCAGCTCGGCACCTCCAACTTCGTGGCGTTCCTCTCGGCGTACTTCAACACCCGGGAGATCGCCCCGCTGGTGGCCGGGCTCGCGCTGTCCGCGACGGTGGGCGCCGGGTT
Organism: Streptomyces sp. NPDC005181; assembly: GCF_040608395.1. Lineage (NCBI taxonomy): Bacteria > Bacillati > Actinomycetota > Actinomycetes > Kitasatosporales > Streptomycetaceae > Streptomyces > Streptomyces sp. NPDC005181. Next base: position 105,251 of record NZ_JBEXID010000020.1, on the reverse strand, counting down.
CACGGCGCAGCTGGGCGCGATGCGGATCAGCGAGGAGACCGATGCCCTCGAAGTCATGGGCGTGCCCTCGCTGCCGTTCCTGGTGACCACCCGGATGATCGCCGGTTTCGTCGCGGTGATCCCGTTGTACGTGGTCGGGCTGCTGTCCTCGTACTTCGCCGCCCGCACCATCACCACCGGCTACTACGGGCAGTCGGCGGGCACCTACGACCACTACTTCCAGCAGTACCTGCCGCCGGTCGACGTGCTGTGGTCCTTCGGAAAGGTGCTCGTCTTCGCCGTCCTGATCATCCTGGTGCACTGCTTCTACGGCTACTACGCGAGCGGCGGCCCGGCGGGCGTCGGCGTCGCCGTGGGCCGCGCCGTGCGCACCTCGATCGTCGCGATCAACGTCCTGGACTTTTTCCTGTCGCTCGCGATCTGGGGCGCCAACACGACCGTACGGATTGCGGGGTGAGCCTTATGAGGGTGCTGAGACTGCGGTTGTACGGCGTCGTGTTCCTCGCCGTGCTCGCGCTGCTGCTGTCCCTGTCCGTCGCCGTGTACCAGCAGGTGTTCACCCCGGCCGTACGGATCGAGCTGGAGGCCGACAGCCTCGGCAACCAACTCGATCCCCGCGCCGACGTCAAGCTGCGCGGGCTGCTGGTCGGCGAGGTGCGCGCGGTGCACGCCGACGGGACGAAGGCGACGCTCGACATCGCGCTCAAGCCGGAGTACGTCGCGTCCATCCCGTCCGACGTGCACGCGCGCCTGCTGCCCAAGACGCTGTTCGGCGAGAAGTACGTCGACCTGGTCGCGCCGGTGCATCCATCGGCTCGCCCGATCCGCGCCGGTGACGTCATCACCCAGGACCGCACCCGCGTCGGCATCGAGCTCCAGCAGCTGATGAACGACCTGCTGCCGCTGCTGCGGACCGTGCAGCCCGGCAAGCTCAACGCCACGCTGTCCGCGTTCGCCACCGCCCTCGAAGGGCGCGGCGACCGGATCGGCGACATCCTCACGCGCGTGGAGGACTATCTGCACCGCCTCAATCCGCATCTGCCGTCCCTCACCGAGGACTTCGCACGGCTGGCCGACGTCGCCGAGGTGTACGGCGACGCGGCTCCCGACCTGACGGAGATCCTGCGCAACACCGTCACCACCAGCCGCACCATCGTTGAGCAGCGGGACCGGCTCGCGGCCGCGCTCACCACGACGGCCACCGCCGCGGCCACCGCGGACGACTTCCTCGACGCGAACGGCGACCGGCTGATCACCCTGGGCCGGGTCTCCCGCCCCACGCTCGAACTCTTCGCCCGCTACTCGCCCGAGTACCCCTGCCTCCTCGCCGGCCTGGTCCGCGAGGAACAGGCATCCGAGCAGGCGTTCCGCGGTGGCAAGATGCACATCAGGCTCGAAGTCGTCCGCCAGCAAGGGGCGTACGAACCCGGTGAGTATCCCCGCTACGACGACCGGTCGGGGCCCGACTGCCGCGACCTGCCCCATCCCCCGGTGCCCGCCCCCGGGGTCCACCTCAACGACGGTTCGGCGAGGGGCAGTTCGTCCGGTCCGGTCGGCGTCTCCGCCACCCGGGCCGAGCAGCGCTCCGTCGGCTCGCTCGTGGCGCCCGTCATGGGTGTGCCCGCCGACGAGGTGCCGCCGGTCGCGACCCTGCTGTTCGGACCGATGGCGCGCGGGACGGCGGTGAGCGTCGCATGTGGACGTCAGGAGCCCGGCAGGCCGCTGCCCCGCTGATCAAGTTCAGCCTGTTCGCCCTGGTCACGATCCTGGCGACGGGCCTGCTCGCCGCCACCATCGTCAACATCTCCCTCACCCCCGAGCACACGTATCGCGCGGTGTTCAGCGACGTGACGGGCCTGGAGAAGGGCGACGACATCCGGGTGGCCGGGGTTCGGGTCGGCGAGGTCGAGGGCATCCGGATCAAGGACAGGACGCTGGCGGAGGTCACCTTCACGGTCAGCGCGGACCGGCCGCTGCTGAACAGCACCGGCGCGGTCATCCGCTACCGGAACCTGGTCGGACAGCGTTACGTCGCCCTCACCGAGGGTGCGGGAGACGGCACCCGGTTGAGGCCCGGCGCCGCGATCCCGCTGTCGCGCACGCAGCCCGCGCTGGACCTCAACGCGCTGCTGAACGGCTTCAAGCCACTCTTCGCCGCGCTCAGCCCGCAGGACGTCAACCAGCTCGCCACCGAGATCATCCGGACGCTCCAGGGCGAGGGCGGCACCGTCAACAGCCTGCTCGTGCACACGGCTTCGCTCACCACGACCCTGGCCGGCCGCGACAAGCTGATCGGGTCGTTGATCGACAACCTCAACACCGTGCTGGAGACGCTGGACAAGCGCGGCGCCCGCTTCTCGGGGCTGCTCAAGCAGCTGCGGCGGGTGATTTCGGGGCTGTCCGCCGACCGCAAGCCCATCGGGCAGTCGCTGGTGGGCATCGGCGACCTGACGGACGCCACCTCGGGGCTGATCAAGGACGCGCGTCCGCCGCTGAAGGGCGACATCGCCGAGCTGACCGATCTCACCGGAACACTGAACAAGAACGAGAAGACCGTGGAGGGCGTGCTGAAGCGGCTGCCGAACAAGCTCAATGAGCTGACGGGGACGGCGTCCTACGGCTCTTGGTTCAACTTCTACCTCTGCGACTTCGACGGCCGGATCGTGCTGCCGAAGACGAAGCAGGTGCTCACTCCCGAGCTGCACGTGGCGAGGGCGAGGTGCGGCGCATGAGGAAGCACCTCGTTCCGCGCAGGACCCGTAAGCGCCGCCCGGAGCCGCTGGTCAAGGTCCGCATCGACCCGCCGAAGCTCCCGAAGATACGACTGCTTCCGCGCCGGGCATCGCGCCCACGCCGCCCGGAGCCCCTGGTGAAGGTCCGCATCGACCCACCCAAGCTCCCGAAAATGCGGCTCCTGCCGCGCCGGGCACCCCGCCCCCGCCGCCCGGAACCCCTGGTAAGAGTCCGCATCGACCCGCCCAAGCTGCCCCGCATACGGATACGCCGCCCGCGGCTGACCCCGTTCAGCGACCGCAACCCCGTGGCGATCGGAGCCGTCGGCCTCACCCTCCTCGGGCTGCTGACCGTGGCCGCGTTCAACGCCGACAACCTGCCGCTGATCGGCGGCGGCGAGACGTACAGCGCGGCCCTCTCGGAGGCGGGCGGCCTCAAGCCCGGCGACGAGGTGCGGATCGCCGGCGTCAAGGTCGGCAAGGTCGAGGACATCGATCTGGACGGTGACCACGTCAAGGTCACCTTCAAGATCAAGGGTGATCCGGGGTTCGGTACCGAGACCGGCGCCTCGATCCGGGTCAAGACGATCCTCGGCGCGAAATACCTCGCCCTGCACCCCAAGGGACCGGGGCAGCTGAAGTCCGGCAGTGAGATACCGCTGAAGAGGACGGTTCCGGCGTACGACGTCGTGCAGGCGTTCAGCGATCTCACCACGACGACGGAGAAGGTGCACACCGACCAGTTGGCGAAGGCCCTGGACACCATCTCCACCACCTTCCAGGACTCGCCCGCCGAGGTACGGGCGTCCATCAAGGGCCTGTCGAAGATCTCCAGGACGGTCGCCTCGCGCGACAAGGCGCTGGGCGAACTCCTCGACCACGCCAACGGCGTCACGGGCGTGCTGGCCGAGCACTCCGAGGACTTCTCCGCGCTGGTCAAGGACGGCGACAAGCTGTTCAAGGAGATCAGCATGCGGCGCAAGGCGATCCACAAGCTGCTGAAGAGCTCCGCCGCGCTCGGCATCGAGCTCTCCGGCCTGGTCGCGGACAACGACAAGGAGATCGGGCCCGCGCTCAAGGGCCTGAACCGCGTGGTGCAGATGCTCGAACGGAATCAGTCCAGCCTCGACCGGAGCGTCAAGCTGCTCGCGCCGTACGTCCGGGTCTTCACCAACGCCCTCGGCAACGGCCGCTGGTTCGACAGCTACGTCCAGAACCTGGTCGCCGCTCCGGTAGTGCCGCGGACGGGAGGCGCGCAGTGAAGAACCTGAAGAGGCGCGTGGCCGTGGTCACCGCACTCGCCCTCGTCGCCGCGCTCACCTACGTGCTGTGGCCGCGCTCCGAGTCCGTGCACGTCACCGCGTACTTCCCGCGTACCGTCGGCATCTACCCCGGATCGGACGTCCGCGTCCTCGGCGTCCGGATCGGTGAGGTGGAGAAGATCACGCCAGAGGGCAACCGAGTGCGGGTGGAGCTGGCGTACGACGAAGGCCGCAAGGTTCCGGCGGACGCGAAGGCCGCAATCATCAACTCCTCGGTGGTCAGCGACCGTTACGTGCAGCTGCTGCCGGTGTACCGAAAGGGCCCGGTGCTACGGAACGGCGCCGTCATCCCCGAGACGCGGACGGCCGTGCCGGTCGAGCTGGACCGCATCTTCGATAGTCTGCACACGACGGCCGACGCGCTCGGCCCCAAGGGCGCCAACAAGGACGGCTCGCTGTCGCGGCTTCTCGGGGTGAGCGAGGACAACCTCGACGGCCAGGGCGAGAACCTCAACCAGATGGTCGAGGACCTCTCGCAGGCCGTCACCACGCTGTCCGACGGCCGCACGGACCTCTTCGGCACGGTACGGAACCTGCAGGTGTTCACGGCGGCGCTGGCCGCCGACGACAAGAGCGTGCGGTCGTTCAACACCAGCCTCGCCGAGGTCGCCGGGCAGCTCGCGGGCGAGCGCAAGGACCTCGCGGACGCGCTGCGCAACCTGGGGACGGCACTCGGCGACGTGTCGGACTTTGTGAAGAACAACAAGAAGTCGCTGACCTCGAACGTGAAGGGCCTCAGCAAGGTGACCAAGGTGCTCGTCACCCAACGGGCCGCGCTGGACGAGCTGTTGGAGGTCGCTCCCACGGGTCTGTCGGACCTGAACAACGCGTACAACCCGTCCGCGGGCACCCTCGACACCCGCAACAACGCCCAGCAGGCGCAGGATCCGGCCTCGCTGCTGTGCTCCGTGCTGAAGACGACCGGCGACGAAGGCGGCAAGAACCCCGACTGCAAGGAGCTGAAGGATCTCTTCGACTCCCTGCCGAAGGCGCCTCAGGGCTCCGCGGTGACGGGAACGGTCGACCGGACACTCGGCGGAATTCTGGGGGCGAGCGCATGAGCGCACTGCGCAAAGTCGGGGCGGTCGCGTGGGCCGCGGTCGGATCGCTGCTGCTGTCCGGCTGCGAGTTCAACGGTTGGTACGACGTCCAGCTGCCCGGTGGAGCCGCCGCGGACGGCCACGCGTACCACGTCACCGTCGAGTTCCGCGACGTCCTCGACCTGGTGCCGCAGTCGGCGGTGAAGGTCAACAACGTCACCGTGGGCGCGGTCGAGAAAGTGCAGCTGGACGGCTGGCACGCGCGCGTACGGCTGCGGGTCGCCGACTCGGTGAAGCTGCCCGCCAACGCGGTCGCGGAGCTGCGGCAGACCAGCATGCTCGGCGAGAAGTACGTCGCGCTCTCCGCCCCGTCCGGCACGGCCCCCGTGGGCCGACTCGGCGACAGCGACCGTATCCCGCTGTCCCGCAGCGGCCGCAACCCGGAGATCGAGGAGGTGCTGTCCGCGCTGTCCGCGCTGCTCAACGGCGGCGGAGTGGCCCAGCTCAAGACGATCACCGTGGAGCTGAACAAGGCCCTGAACGGCCGGGAGAACCGGGTCAGGTCGCTGCTCAAGGAGCTGAACACGTTCATCGGCGGTCTGGACGACCAGCGCGAGGACATCGTCCGCGCTCTCAAGGCCGTCGACCGGCTCGCAGGGCGGCTCGGGAAGGAGAAGAAGACGATCGCCCAGGCCGTCGATGCGATGCCGCCCGCGCTGAAGGTCCTTGCCGACCAGCGGCGCGATCTGACAAAGATGCTCACCGCCCTGTCGAAGCTGGGCAAGGCGGGCACCAAGGTGGTCAAGGCCTCGCACGACGACGCGGTCGCGAACCTCAAACAGCTGCGGCCGATCCTGCAGCAGCTGAACAAGGCGGGTGACGATCTGCCCAACTCCCTCGAGTTGCTGACCACTTACCCGTTCCCGCGCAACGCGGTGGACGCCGTCAGGGGTGACTACGTCAACCTCGACATCACGGCCGACCTCGATCTGGTCGACCTGTATGGGAACTTGACGGGCGGGTCCGGCAAGTCCGGGGGCAAGAACGGCGATTCCAAGCAACCCGAGACCCCCGATATACCCGACCTGCCGGACCTGCCGACCGTCCCGACCCCCACCGCGCTGCCCAGCACACCGAGCCTGCCGTCGTCCCCCTCGGTGCCGTCGGCCCCGTCGGGCGGCGGCGGTCCGTTGTGCCCGCCGGTGTGCACCAGCAGCTACACCACCCGAGGAGAGCTGCCCGAGGGGATCGACCTCGCGCTCGCAGAACTGATGCTGAAGGGGGTTCAGCCGTGATCACACGTACGATCAAGGCCCAGCTGCTCGCCTTCGCCACCGTCACCGCCGTCGGGGTCTCGTACGTCGGCGCCGAGTACACGGGCCTGGTGGACGACGTCCTGGGCCGCGGCTACACCGTGCGGGCGGACTTCGCCGACTCCGGGGGCATCTTCCCCGGCGCCGAGGTCACCTACCGTGGGGTGCCGGTGGGCCGTGTCGGCGCGCTGCGGCTGACCGGCTCCGACGGCGTCTCGGTCGCCCTCGACATCAAGGACGGCGCGCCGCGCATCCCGGCGGACACCCTAGCCGTGGTGGCGAACCGCTCGGCGGTGGGCGAGCAATACGTAGATCTACAGCCGCGAACTTCGCATGGCCCATATCTCCTCGACGGCAGCGCCATCCCGCGCGGCAGCACCCGCGTGCCGCTGCCCACCACGGACCTCGTCCTCAGCCTGGACCGGCTGGTCAACTCGGTCGGCAAGGACGACCTGCGGGTCACCGTCGACGAGCTGGGCAAGGCCTTCTCCGGCACCGGCCCGAACCTGAGCCGGCTGGTGGACTCGGGCAACGCGCTCGTGGAGTCGGCCTCCGAGTCACTCCCCCAGACGATCTCGCTGATCGAGGACTCGCGAAAGGTCCTCAAGACACAGGCCGACCAGGGCTCGTCCATCAAGTCGTTCGCGCACGATCTGGCGGCGCTCAGCGCACAGCTGAAATCGAGCGACGGGGACCTGCGCAAACTGATCGGCAACGCGACGCCGGCCGCGCAACAGGTGAACTCTCTGCTGAAATCCACCGGCCCACGGCTGTCGGTCCTGCTGGCCAATCTGATCAGCGGCGGCCAGGTCACGCTGGCCCGCCTGCCCGGCGTGGAGCAGTCCCTGGTCACCTTCCCGGCGCTGGTCGCGGGCAGCTACACGGTCGTCCCGGGCGACGGCACCACCCACTTCGGCCTGGTGGTGAACGCCGACGACCCGCCGCCGTGCACCCAGGGATACGGGACAACACGGCGTGACCCCTCGGACACCAGCACGCGCGAGGCGAACATCGACGCGCGCTGCACCGCCCCGCGCGGAAACAAGACGTCGGTGCGGGGCGCGCAGAACGCCCCCGGCGCGTCGACCACTTCCGGCGGTGCGAACCAGGCGGCGTACGTCACGCCGTACGACCCGGAGACCGGCACCGCAACCGGCCCGGACGGAAGGCCCGTCGAGATCGGCTCGACGGGCGGCCAACAGGCCGTGTTCGGAAGGGAGTCATGGCAATGGCTACTCGTCGGACCGATGGCATGAGCAGAGCCATGAGAAGTGCCCTGTCGGGCAGGGCCTGGTCGGTGGGGCTCGTTGTGGCGACCGTCCTCACCACCGCGCTGACGAGCTGGCTGAGCTTCGGGCTATACAACCAGCGCGAGGCGGAGCAGCGGCGCCAGGACATCCTGGCCGCGGCCCGCCAGTCGGCGCTGAACTTCACCTCGCTCGACTACCAGCACTACGACCGGGACGGCGCGAACGTCCTCGAGGGCGCCACCGGCGACTTCAAGAAGCAGTTCGCCGCGCAGACGGAGGAGCTGACGCAGCTGGTCGCCCAGAACAAGTCGGTCTCCGATGGCCAGGTTCTGGAGGCGGGCATCGTCCGGTCCGACGAGCACTCGGCCCGCGTCCTGGTGGTCGCCGACAGCAGGGTGACCAACACCGCCGCGCCCAAGGGCGAGGCGCGCACCTATCGGCTGCACCTCGACCTGGTGCACCGGGACGGCCGCTGGCTGACCTCCGACGTCGAGTTCGTCGGCTGACCGCGCCCCGACCGCCGTACACGCCATGAGGACTTGAGGAGCAAGACCGTGACGAAGACGACCACCCGAAGCCGCGGCTCCGGTTCCGGATCCGGCACCGGCACCGGCACCGGCACCGGCACCGGGCGCACCATGACCGCAGCCGCCCGCGCGGCGGCCAAGCGCGCGGAGCGCGGCCACCGCGAACCGGACCCGGCGGCCACCGACGAGGAGACCCCGGGGCGGCCGGAGGCGCCGGAAGCCGGACGCACCGTGCTCATCGAGCCCAAGGACGAGAACGGCTGGGACGACCCGCCCGAGCCCTCGCCGGAGTCCTTCGAGGAGGACGCGCCGCAGCAGGAGGGCGAACCCGGCCCCGCTACGCCAACGCGGCACGGTCGGCGGCGCCTGCTCACCACGACCCTGTGCGTCCTGCTCGCGGCGGGCCTGGTCGCGACCGCCGTGCTCGGATGGCGGTACCGGGAGGGGGCGCGGGCCGAACAGGCCCGGGGGCAGGCGCTCGCGGCCGCGCGGCAGGCGGCGCCCGTCGTGCTGTCGTACGACTACCGTCACCTGGACCGCGACTTCGCCGCGGCCCGCGCCCGGCTCACCGGCCACTTCCGCGACGAGTACCGGAAGACCACCACGACGGTGGTCGGCCCGACGGCCAGAAAATACCACGGGGTGGTGAAGGCGACGGTGGCGGCTCCCACCGGAGGCTCCCCGGCAGCCTCCGTGATCTCGGCCTCGGCGGGCCGCGCCGTCGTCCTCCTCTTCGTCAACCAGATGACCACGAGCACCCAGGTCTCGGGCTCCCGCGTGGACCTGAACCGGGTGCGGATAACGCTGACCCGTACGTCCGACGGCTGGAGGGTGAGCGCGGTCGACGCGCTCTGACATCCGTATCTTCCGGAGCGCGGAGGGCAGACGAGTCGGGCTTTACGCCGGGGACCGGTTCGCGGCTCGTGAAATCGGCCTCTGAGCTGCGCAGACGTTCTGCGCGACCAGAGGCCGTGCACATTGCGCACACACCGGCACGGCATGCTTCCGGGCATCCAGGGGCCGACTTCATGCTGGGGGTTGTGGCCGCATACGCCGGCTGTCCCGCTGCCGCTTCCCCCCTCGTCGGCGCAGGGTGGCAGGTGAGACCGCAGGTCTGGCGGAGAAGTGAAGGGCACTCTCAAAGCAGTACGGATTTCAGTACCAGTCCGGTACGATATTCGGTACCAGCTCGAGAGAGGATGTGTGCCATGGCCCTCACCGCCAGCGAGGCGCGCAAGGATCTTTTTCCCCTGATCAAGAAGGTCAACGACGACCACGCGCCGGTACGCATTCACTCCAAGAACGGCGACGCCATCCTCATGTCGGCAGAGGACTACGACGCCTGGCAGGAGACCATCTACCTCCTGCGTTCGCCGGCCAATGCCCGCCGTCTCATGGAAGCTGTTGCCCGCGACCGTGCGGGCCAGACAGGGGTCACCAAGACCCTGGAGGAGCTCCAGGAACTGGCCGGTGAGGAGTGAGGGACGTCAACTTCGACCCGGCCGCCTGGGACGACTTCCAGCACTGGCTCGAGACCGACCGCAAGATGGTGCGCCGCATCGTTCGTCTCATCGGCGAGATCCAGCGCGATCCGTTCAACGGCATCGGCAAGCCCGAACCGCTCAAGGGGGACCTGTCCGGCTACTGGTCGCGACGCATCGACGACGAACACCGCCTCGTCTACCGAGCCGACGACAAACAGGTCAAGATCCTCAAGGCTCGCTACCACTACACCGACTAGCCTGGCTCAGGCGAGTCGGCCAGTCCTCACGGCGCTGGCCCGTCAGGGGCTCAGGGGCGCTAAAAGCAGACGGTTCGTGCTTGAACCTCTGACAGGGCGTTCGTGATCCGATCTCCGTTTCCGTCGAGGTCTCTACCCCGGCCGGACGCTTGTCCGCCGAGACCAACCCCGTCAGCTCCCGCCACCTGCTGGGCGTCGTGGCCGGCAGCGGCATCACCCCCATCGCCGCGATCGTCAAGAGCACGCTGCTGCTGGAATGACTCCGGGGAGAACTGAGTGGCCGTTGACACTGGAACCCCACAGCCTCTGCACCCTCGTTCTACGGCAACAAGGGACCCCGAATCGGTGATGCTCCGCGGCGAGCCGGAGGCACTGGCCGACACCTACGGGGAACGGCTGCGGCTGATCCACGTGTTCGGCCGCCGCTACACGGGTGCCCGAGCTGTACGGCCGCCTGGGTCAGGACCGTTTCCGCGTCCTGGGCGAGACACAGGTAGCGGCAGACGAGTCGGGCTGTACGCCGGGTTCTGTCGCCCGGTCGCCTCGCGGCGGCCGGGGAGACGGCCATCCATCTAGGACCGGCATTGCTGCCGGTCTCGTGCGGTCTACCCGCGAACTCGGGCGGGCCGCCCTCGGACGTTCGCGCAGGGCCGTCTTGCGACGGCCCCTCTTGACCTTGCTCCGGGTGGGGTTTACCTAGCCGCCTGAGTCACCTCAGGCGCTGGTGGTCTCTTACACCACCGTTTCACCCTTACCGAGGACCGAAGTTCCCGGCGGTCTGTTTTCTGTGGCACTGTCCCGCGGGTCACCCCGGGTGGCCGTTAGCCACCACCCTGCCCTGTGGAGCCCGGACGTTCCTCGGGAGGATCCAAAGATCCCCACGCGGCCGTCCGCCCGGCTCGTCTGCCGTGTCGACCATGCTACCCGGACGTGGGGGACGCCTCGGACGGAGCCGATCGGACGAACGCTGCGATGCCTGCGGACCAGGCCGCCGACAGGTCGGCGCCCGGCGGAAACCGGCCGTTGAGTTCCAGGACCACCATTCCGTGAGCGAAGGCCCAGGCCGCCCGGGCCCGCTCCTGGTCGCCGTCGACCGCGCGGGAGAGCGGGGCCGCGGCACGTTCCTGCAGGCCGGGAGGGAGCGCCGTCGGGTCCACGGGGCGCGCGGTGGTGAGGAGGTAGAGGTGGGGGTGGGCCAGGGCGTAGGCGCGGTACGCGGTGGCAAGGGCCGGGAACGACCCGGGGTCCACGGACTCGGCCGCTTCCAGTGTCTCGGCCGTCTCCCTCAGCACCTCGCCGGCCAGGGCCGTCAGTACGGACGACTTGTCCGGAAAGTGCTTGTAGAGAGACGGCGCCGTGATCCCGATGCTGTCGGCGAGCCGGCGCATGGTGAGGGCTTCCGGGCCTTCCGTCTCCAGGAGGGTACGGGCGGCGACGATGATCTGCCGGGCCCGGCCCGTCACACGGCCTGTGACGCGGTCCGTCATGGGGGCGGTGACACGTTCAGTCACGCTGGAAAGCCTTCCTTCGTACGGAGTCCGCCGGGGTGCGCCGGAAGTCCGGGGGCCGTCGGAGCCCGTATCCGAAGGCGTGATCCTACGAGACGAGGGGGCCCGCCGCGGCAACCGGTCCGGACGTGTTGGCCTTGCCGCGCGCCGCCGTCGCCGCGCTCACGCGGGGGCGAACAGTACCTTCGCCGCACCCGGGTCCGCCTGGGTGAGACGGACACGGAGCCGTTCGCCGAGCGGGAGCTTCGTCGTGCCGCCGTCGAGGCGGGCGACGACGGCCGGGTGCTCGATGTGGACCGTGCCGATGGTGGGTTCCTGGTCGTGTACGTCGACCACGTACCCGTCGAACACCTTGCCCACCTGGTCGCTGAGGAGTGCCGCCTCGACCAGGTCGACGCACTCGCGTTCCACCGTGTTGGCGCGGCGGGTTCCTTCGGCCATTTCCTTCGGGAGACCGGGGAGTGCGGCCATCACCCACTCGGGCGGTTCCTGGTCCGCGACCGCTGCGACGCACACTTCGGCCGCGTACCGGTCGACGAGGCGGCGCAGGGGCGCGGTGCAGTGCGTGTAGAGGTCGGCGACGGCGGCGTGGACGGCGGGGGTGGGAAGTTCGCCGTGGTCGAAGGCCGTGTAGCCGGCGCCGCGCAGCAGCGTGGTGCACTCCTGGAGGAACGCGGCGTGGCTCGCCTTCTTCGGGTCGAGCGACCGGACGACCTGGGCGTATGGGACGTGGTGCGGCCAGTCGATGTGGAGGGCCTCGGCCGAGCGGCGCAGACGGGCGACGGCGCCGTCCGGGGCGACAGGGAGCGTACGCAGGATGCCGGTGCCCGCCTCGGTCATCAGATGGGCCGCGGCCATGCCGGTGAGGAGGGAGATCTGGGCGTTCCAGCCGTCGGCGGGCAGCGGGGCGCGGTACTCCAGGCCGTAGGCGCCGTCACGCTGGACGATCTCCTGCTCGGGCACGTCGAGCGAGATCCCGCCGCGGGCTACCTCCTGCTCCTCGCGGAGCCGGCCGATGACCTTCAGCAGGGCGAGGGGTTCCTCGGCGGTGCCCGCGTCGATCTGCCGCTGGACGCCCGCGTAGTCCAGCTTGGCCCGGCTGCGGACCAGAGCCCGGCGTACGTCGGTGGCGGCCACGCGGCCCTCCGCGTCGAGGTCGATCCGCCAGAGCAGGGCGGGGCGGGTCTGCCCGGGGAGGAGGCTGGCTGCGCCCTCGGAGAGCGCGGTGGGGTGCAGCGGCACCTTGCCGTCGGGGAAGTAGAGGGTCGTCACCCGGCGGTGGGCCTCGGTGTCGAGTGCCCCGCCGGGGCGGACGAAGGAGGCTACGTCGGCGATGGCGTAGTGCACGCGGAAGCCGTGCGGGCGGCGTTCGAGGTGCATCGCCTGGTCGAGGTCGCTGGACGTGGGCGGGTCGATGGTGAAGAAGGGGAGGTCCGTCGCGTCCCGGTGCCCGGTCAGGACGAGGGACTTCGCCACCTGTGCCGCCTCCGCTAGGACTTCGGGCGGGAAGCCGGCGGGCAGTCCGAGCGAGGTGCGCAGTTCGCGCAGGGCCGCCCGCAACGGGGTGTCGGCTGCGCCGGTCATGTGGAGATGGCGGCGGGGCATGGACCGAGCGTATGGCGGGGCGGGGCGACCGGCATCCCGGATGCGGGTGGCCCTGCGGTCCGGGGACGGGGGTGTCCTCCCATCCGGGTGCCGGGCCTGGGCGGCCGGGGCGTCCCCGTACGCTGGCAGGCGGGGCCTTGGGCAGTTGATGGGGGCCGCTTCCCTGTTCGTACGAAGGAGAACCGCCGTGCTCGTCCTGTTGCCGCCCTCCGAAGGAAAGGCCGCCTCGGGGCGCGGAGCACCCCTGAGGCCGGAGTCGCTGTCACTGCCGGGGCTTGCCGAGACCCGGGCCGCGGTCCTCGACGAGCTGGTCGAGCTGTGCGTGGCGGACGAGGAGAAGGCCCGGGAGGTGCTCGGGCTGAGCGAAGGGCTACGCGGCGAGCTCGCAAAGAACGTCGAGCTGCGGACGGCGGGGACGCGGCCCGCCGGGGAGATCTACACCGGGGTGCTGTACGACGCGCTGGACCTGGCGTCCCTGGACACGGCGGCCCGGCGGCGGGCCGGAAAGTCTCTGCTGGTCTTCTCCGGCCTGTGGGGCGCGGTGCGGGTGGGCGACCGGATTCCGTCCTACCGCTGCTCGATGGGGGTGAAGCTGCCGGGTCTCGGCGCGCTGGGGGCGTACTGGCGTGCGCCGATGGCCGAGGTCATGCCGGAGGCGGCCGGGGACGGGCTCGTACTGGACCTGCGGTCGTCCGCGTACACGGCGGCGTGGAAGCCGAAGGGTGTGGTGGCGGAGCGCACGGCGAGTGTGCGGGTGCTGCACTCCCAGATGGTGGGCGGGGTGGAGAAGCGGTCGGTGGTCAGCCACTTCAACAAGGCGACAAAGGGGCGGATGGTCCGCGACCTGCTGCAGTCGGGAGCCCGGCCGAAGGGGCCCGCGGAGCTGGTGGACGCGTTGCGGGAGCTGGGGTACGTGGTGGAGGCGGAGGCTCCGGGACGGGCGGGGCTGCCGTGGGCGCTCGATGTGGTCGTGACGGAGATCCACTGACACACGGACGACCATTGCAACATATGCAACGCTCGTTGCGTACCGTGCCGCAGTCGCGGCAAGATGAGGCCATGACCTCCTCCTCCGTGCTGGACCTTGCCCCCGTTGTCCCCGTTGTCGTCCTGCAGGACGCCGCCGACGCGGTGCCGCTCGCCCGGGCTCTCGTCGCGGGAGGGCTCCCGGCCATCGAGGTGACGCTGCGGACGGCTGCGGCACTGGACGCGATCAAGGCGATCGCGGCGGAGGTGCCGGGTGCGGTGGTGGGGGCGGGCACGATGATCTCCGCGCGGAACGTCTCCGACACGGTGGCGGCCGGGGCACGGTTCCTGGTCAGCCCCGGCTGGACGGATGCGCTGCTGGACGCGATGAAGGCGTCGGGGGTGCCGTTCCTGCCGGGGGTCTCGACGACGTCCGATGTCGTGGCGCTGCTGGAGCGCGGGGTCAGCGAGATGAAGTTCTTCCCCGCGGAGGCGGCGGGCGGTACGGCGTACCTCAAGGCCCTGTCGGCACCGCTCCCGCAGGCCCGGTTCTGCCCGACGGGCGGCATCTCGCTCACGTCGGCGCCGTCGTACCTGACCCTGCCGAACGTCGGCTGCGTGGGCGGCAGTTGGATGGTGCCGGGGGGCGCGGTAGCGGCGAAGGACTGGGCGCGGGTGGAGCGGTTGGCGAGCGAGGCAGCGGCGCTGCGGGGCTGATTTTCCGCTGCCCGCCCTTCCCGGAACCGGGGCTCCGCGCCCCGGGCCCGGGTGGGTGCTCCCCCGCACGCGGAGCGGTGGCCCCGCAGCGCCCACGCCCACGCGGGAGCGTCTGCTTCCTACCGCAGGTGCGACGTGTCGTTCAGCAGTCTCAGTGACGCGTTGCCGTCCGCGTAGTACGCCACCGCCGACAGCGACGCCGCCGAGAGTTCCATGCGGAACAAGGACTCCGGCGGGGCCCCCAGTGCCAGCCGCGCCAGGGTCTTGATCGGGGTTACGTGGGTGACCAGGAGCACCGTGCGGCCCGCGTGGCGGGTGGTCAGGCGGTCCCGGGTGGCCGAGACCCGGCGGGCCACCTCGGCGAAGCTCTCGCCGCCGCCCGTGGGGGGCGTTCGCGTGGACGCGAGCCAGGCGTCCAGGTCGGGGCCGTAACGCTCACGGACCTCGGCGAACGTCAGGCCCTCCCAGGCCCCGAAGTCCGTCTCGCGCAGGCCGTCCTCGATCTGGACGGGCAGGCCCAGGCGGGCGCCCACCGTCGCCGCCGTTTCACGGCAGCGGCGCAGCGGGGAGCTGATGATGTCCTGGATCGTGCCGCGGGCGGCGAGGGACTCCGCCACCCGTTCGGCCTGGTGGCGGCCGGCCGCCGAGAGTTCCGGGTCGCTGCCGCCGCTGCCCGAGAACCGCTTCTCGGGCGTGAGGGCCGTCTCGCCGTGCCGGAGCAGGACGAATGTGGACGGTGCCCCGAGGTCGGGGGCGGCACCCCAGCCGACCCGCGGGGTGGCCGCGGGTTCACGGCGGGTGGACATCGCCGCCCGCGCCTTCGCGGCGCCCGCCGCCGCGTCCCCGGGCGGACCGGAGACCGGGGGCAGGCCGAGGGCGGCCGTCGACGCCGACGGCTCCCACTGCTCGCCCCTCTTGCCCGCGTCCATCGCCTCGTTGGCCAGCCGGTCCGCGTGCTTGTTCTTCTCGCGCGGGATCCACTCGTACGTGACCGCGGACGCCGGAAGGATCCGCGCCGCCTCCGCCGCGAGCGGCTTCATGTCAGGGTGCTTGATCTTCCAGCGGCCCGACATCTGTTCCACGACCAGCTTGGAGTCCATCCGGACGCGCACCTGCAGCGCGCCCTCCGCCGACGCGTCCGGCACCAGTGCCTTCGCGGCCTTCAGGCCCGCGATGAGGCCCTTGTACTCGGCCACGTTGTTCGTCGCGACACCGATGTACTCGGCGGCTTCGGCGAGCGTCTCCCCCGTCACCGGGTCGATCACGACCGCGCCGTAACCGGCAGGCCCCGGGTTGCCCCGCGAGCCGCCGTCGGCCTCGATGACGAACTGGCGGGGCTGCGTCATTACAGGCCCGACTCCGCCGTACGGACCAGGATGCGGTGGCAGTTCTCGCAGCGCAGCACCGTGTCCGGGGACGCCGCCTTCACATCGTTGACCTCGGTGATGTTCAGCTCCAGCCGGCAGCCCTCGCAGCGGCGCTGGTAGAGGCGGGCGGCGCCGACCCCGCCCGACTGGGCGCGGAGCCGGTCGTACAGCTTGAGCAGGTCCGCCGGTACGGAGCCGGCGACGATCTCGCGCTCCTTCGTGGCGGTCGCGGTCTCGTCGTCGAGCGCCTGCGTCGCGGCGTCCCGGCGGGCGGTCGCGTCGTCGACCCTGGCCTGGACGGCGGAGACCCGTGCGGTGAACTCGGTGACGCGCTCCTGCGCGGACTCGCGGCGCTCCATGACCTCGAGGACGACGTCCTCGAGGTCGCCCTGACGCTTGGCCAGCGAGGCGATCTCGCGCTGGAGGCTCTCCAGGTCCTTCGGCGAGCTGACCGCGCCGGAGTCCAGCCGCTGCTGGTCGCGGACGGCGCGCTGGCGCACCAGGTCGACGTCCTGCTCCGCCTTGGTCTGCTCGCGGGCGGTGTCGCTCTCCTCGGTCTGCGAGGCGACCAGCAGGTCACGCAGTTGGGCGAGGTCGGCCGTGAGCGACTCGATCTCGGTGTGCTCGGGGAGCGACATGCGCTTGTGCGCAAGTTGCGACAGCCGTACGTCGAGGGCCTGGACGTCGAGAAGTCGGATCTGGTCGGCGGGCGCGGCGTTCAGTTGGGGGCTCCAGAAGAGTGGTGGGTGGTCCAGGGGTCGGTGACCTGCTTCGAGACATGGACCCGCAGGTCCCATCCGTGGCGGTCGGAAATCGCGTCGAGCTGCGCGGCGGCCTGCTCGCACCAGGGCCATTCGGTGGCCCAGTGCGCGGCGTCGATCAGGCCGATCGCGGACTGCTGAACGGCCTCGGAGGCCGGGTGGTGGCGCAGATCGGCGGTGAGGAAGGCGTCGACGCCGGCGGCGCGCACCGCGTCGAAGAGGTCGTCGCCGGAGCCGCCGCTGACCGCGACGGTACGGACGACGGCGTCCGGGTCGCCGGCCATGCGGATGCCCTGCGCGGTGGCGGGCAGCCGGGAGGCGGCGCGGGCGGCGAAGTCGCGGAGGCGCTCGGGGTGGTCCAGTTCGCAGATCCGGCCGAGGCCACGGTGGCCCTTGGGGTCGGTCGGGTCCGGTACGAGGGGGCCGGTGACGCGCAGGTCCAGGGCGCCGGCGAGGGCGTCGGAGACGCCGGGGTCGGCGGTGTCGGCGTTGGTGTGCGCGACGTGCAGGGCGATGTCGTGCTTGATGAGGGTGTGTACGACCCGGCCCTTGAAGGTGGTGGCGGCGACCGTCGTCGTACCCCGCAGATAGAGCGGGTGATGGGTGACGATCAGCTGGGCGCCGAGCTTGATCGCTTCGTCGGCGACCTCCTGCACGGGGTCCACGGCGAAGAGCACACGGTCGACCTCGGCGGCCGGGTTGTCGACGTCTCCGCAGACTGTGCCGACCGCGTCCCAACCGTCGGCCCGCTCGGGGGGCCAGAGGGCGTCGAGCGCGGCGAGGACTTCAGACAGACGGGGCACGGAGGAAAGGCTACCTTCCGTACGTGCCCCGCCGCCCATGACTGCAATGACCTGTGAGGACTCCCCGAGGAACCGGCAACAGCCGGTCACGGATCCTTACACGCAGTTCGGCCCGGGCCGCTGTCCGGCCCGGGCCTCCGCTGAAGCGGTCCGCTACTTGACGAGGTCCGCGCGCAGGTCGTCGAGGACCAGGTTCGCCGCGGTGACACCGAGGCCGAGGTACCAGGTCTCGTCCGGGACGTCCTTCGCCCGGCCCTCCTTGACCGCCTTCAGGTTCTTCCACAGCGGGTTGGACCGGGCGGTGTCGCGCTTGGTCGCCTTCGGGTCGCCGTAGACGCCCGTGAAGATCCAGTCGGCGTCCGCCTCGTCGATCTTCTCGGGGCTGATCTCGGCGGCGAGGTCGTTGATCTGCTGGTTCTTGGGCCGCGGAAGACCCGCGTCCTCAAGGATCGTGCCGATGAACGACGCCTTCGCGTAGAGGCGGATGCGGTCCGGCAGGTAGCGGACCATGGAGATGGTCGGCTTGTCGGGGCCGATGTCCTCGCCGAGCTTCGCGGCGTTCTTCTCGTACGCGTCGAGCTCGCTCTTCGCCTTGGCGGTCCTGTCCAGCGCCGCGGCGTTGAGGAGATAGTTCTCCTTCCAGGTGAAGCCCGGGCGGATGGAGAACACGGTCGGCGCGATCTTGGAGAGCTGGTCGTACTTGTCGGCGGCGCGCAGCTGGCTGCCGAGGATCAGGTCCGGCTTCAGGCCCGCGATCGCCTCGAGGTTGAGGTTGTTGATCGTGCCGACGTTCTTCGGGTTGCCGGCGTCCTTCTTCAGGTACGAGGGGATGGCCGCGTCGCCCTCGGAGGGGGCGTAGCCGACCGGCTTCACACCCAGCGAAACAACGTTGTCGAACTCGCCGACGTCCAGCACGACGACGCGCTTCGGCGCGGACTTGAGCTCGGTCGTGCCCATGGCGTGCGTGAGGGTCCGGGGGAACTGGTCCGCCTTGGCGTCCGTCCCGTACGCGGCGGTCTTCTTGGCCGCGTCGGCGAAGTCCTTGCCGCCGGTCGCGACGGCTGCCTTCTTGTCGCTGCCGGCCCCGGACTTGGCCGAGTCGCCCGATGTGCCGCTGTCACCGCTGCCGCAGGCGGAAAGGGAGAGGGCGGCGGCCACTGCCAGGCCGACGGCGGCGGTGCTGCGGTGTCGTATGGACATCACGTACTCACTTGCTCCAGTTGAGGGAATGGGTCCCCACAGGAAACGCTTAGGGATGCCTAACCTTAGCTATGGGATTCACGGGGAGCACAACCACCCCCTCGCTCTCAGGTGAATCCGGGCACCACCACCCATATGTGTGAAATGGCGGGTCTCGTGTTGTTCGGCAGGAAGTGCGAAAACTAGCTTCGGTTGCCGGAGGTGACGAGTCCATGACTGCCCGTGTCATCGAGGGTGAGACTGCCGGGGCCGCCGCGACGGTGAGTCTCGTGTCGGGAGAAGCGGGAAAAGCGGGAGAGGCGGAAGAACCCGGGGGCCGGGAGGAGCCGGAGGAACCCGAGAGGCCGGAGGAAGCCCGGGAGCCGCAGGGAGCCTGGGGGCCGCACGAACCGGCGCAGTCCGACGGGGCTGTTGTGCCGCTCGTGCCTGATGAGTCCGGTGTGCGGGGCGGTGACGCCGGGGCCGCCGCACCTGCGGCCGCGTTCACCATCGCCGCCGACGGTTCGTACGGCGCACGGCTCACGCTCTCCGGACCGGCGGACGCCGCGGGCTGGTTCCCCGAGCGCTGGACGCTCGACGGGCATGAGCCGTACGCCGTGCCGCTCCCCCTCGACCAGCCGGAGAAGCCGGACTCCGATGTACTGCCGCTCGCCGACGGCCGCGTACTGATCCGCCGGCAGGTGGCGGACCGTCACACCTTCTCGCTGCTCTATCCGACCGGTCCCGGCACCGGCGAACTGCCGCTCGGCGCCGTCGAGTGCACGGACGGCGCGCACCTGACTCTGCTGCCGCCCTCGCCGGACGGTGCGAGTGCGTACGTTCTTTCGGTCGGGGAACACTCCACCGCCGTCTGGCGGGTGGCGGGCGGGGCGTTCGGACCGGAACACATCACCGATGTGCCGGGGCGGTGCTCCGGCGGGGTCTGGCTGGACCGGGACGGGCAGCTGCTGGCCGTGGACCGGGAGCCCGTGGGCGGCGGTCCGGTGAAGGCGGTCGCCGTGGACCTGGGGCGGGGCGGCGAGGTGACGCCGCTGCTGCAGATCGCGCCGGACAGCAACGACCGGCTGCTGCTCGCCGACGCGGACAGCGGGCTGCTGCTGATCCGCTCCGACGCGCCGGGCCACGACCGGCTCGGGTGGGGGGTGCTCGGCAGCTGTCTGCCGGTGCGCTTCCCGGAGTGCCTGCGTCCGGCGGATGTGGCGGTGACGCCGTTCGCCGTGCAGCCGGGGCAGATGCTGATGCCGGAGAGCTGCGCGGTGGCGCTGCGGATCGACGGGGCGGCCGGCAGCTGGGTGGGAGTGTGGCGTCCGGCAGGGCGCCGGCTGCATCAACTCCCCGTCCCCGAAGGGTGGCTGGCCGGGTCCGGGCTGTGGACCAGGGACGGTGTGCTCAAGCTTCCGTACGCGAACGGGGACGTGTCGTGCGGGGTGGCCCTGATGGAGGCGCCGGTGGACGAGGAACGCGGCGTCGGGCCGGCGTGGGCGGCGGCCACGGAAAGCGGTATGCAACCGTCCGCGGCTGCCACGCCTCCTGCAGTGTGCAAGCCGGTTCCACTGGGGCAGGCGCCTCTCGTGGGGCGTACGGCTCCTGGTTAGGATTCCGGGCCTGGGAGCTACGCAGCCAATCGGCGCGGTTGCCGACGGTGACCGCGTCGGGTGATGGCGCGCTGGTCCCGGTGACACACACGTAAGCGATCACAACGGGGTGACTTCCCACATGTCTGAAGCCCGAACCGACACGACCCGGACGCGCCCGCCGGGGGCGGACGCCGAACGGGCCGGAGCCGGCGGCTCCGGAAAGCACCGAGGCGGTGTGTCGATGGACAGCACGGACGTGCAGCCGCACGGTCGCCACCGGCGCCCCTCCGAGGGGGTCCGCAGGGCGGCCTGACCGTACAGAACTCAACGAGGGAAGGAAGGGCCTCCGCAGCACAGTCGTGTGCTGCGGAGGCCCTTCCTTGTCCGCCGTGCCCGGAGCGTCAGCCCCGCTTGAGGCCCAGCACCTCCGCCGCCGCGAACGTCTCGTCCGCCGGGCGGTCCTCGTAGTACGGGGAGATCAGCTCGTCCAGCTCGTCGAACGAGAACGCCTCCTTGGACGAGTCGAACTTCGCTGCCACCCTGGGGCGTTCCACGATCGCGACCATCCCGCCGTGCACCACGAGCAGCTGCCCGTTGACCTTGGCGGCCGCCGGCGAGGCCAGATAGCCGACCAGGGGGGAGACATGCTCAGGGGCCAGCGTGTCGAGCCGGCCGTCCGTCGGTTCCTCGAAGCCCGCGAAGACGTCTTCCGTCATGCGGGTGCGGGCCCGCGGACAGATCGCGTTGGCCGTGACACCGTATTTGGCGAGGGCCAGGGCGGTGGAGGTGGTGAGACCGACGATGCCGCCCTTGGCCGCCGCGTAGTTCGGCTGGCCCGCCGAGCCCGCGAGGAACGCCTCGGACGAGGTGTTGACGATCCGGCCGTAGACCGGGGAGCCGGACTCCTTGGACCGGGCGCGCCAGTGGGACGCGGCGAAGTGGGTGGTGTTGAAGTGGCCCTTGAGGTGGACCCGGATGACGGAGTCCCACTCGTCCTCGGTCATCGAGAAGACCATCCGGTCGCGCAGGATCCCCGCGTTGTTGACGAGGATGTCGAGCTTGCCGTACGCGCTGACGGCCAGTTCGACCAGAGCGCGGGCCTGCTCGTGGTCGGAGACGTCGCCGAGATGGGCGACCGCCCGGCCGCCGGCTGCACGGATCTCCTCGGCGACCTCCTCGGCGGGTGCCGCGGAGGCCTCGCCCGAGCCGTCGCGGCCCGGCTGCCCGTAGTCGTTGACGACGACGGCCGCGCCGAGCCGTGCCAGTTCCAGCGCTTCGGCGCGCCCGAGGCCGCGGCCCGCGCCGGTGACGATCGCGGACAGCCCGTCCAGGGGAAGGGGTTGTGACATCGGAACCTCGGAGTCCTCTCGGAGCACGGTGGCTGACAGACAGTCAGAGTTCGATGCAGGTACGGAGCGCCTCACCGGTCCTCATCTGGTCGAGGGCGTCATTGATCTCGACGAGCTGCACCCGGTGGGTGATCATCGATTCGAGGTCGATCCGGCCCGCCCGCCAGAGCGCGATGGCCCGTTCGTACGACCGGAGCACGTCCCCTCCCCCGTACATGGAGGGCAGGATCCGCTTCTCGTCGAAGAACAGCTCGAACATGTTGACCTGGAAGTTGTCGTCCATCGCGCCCGCACCGACGATGCAGAGCGTGCCGCCGCGCCGGGTGTGCTCGTACGCCGTGCGGGCCGTCACCGACTTGCCGACGACCTCGAAGACGTAGTCGAAGCCCTCGCCGGCGGTGATCCGCTGCTTGGCGTCGGCGAGTCCGTCCGGTGCGACCGCCTCGGTCGCACCGAACCGCAGAGCCGCCTCGCGCCGGGACGCGATCGGGTCGACGGCGACGATCTGGGCGGCGCCCTGCACCCTGGCGCCCTGGATGGTGGAGATGCCGACGCCGCCGCAGCCGATCACGGCGACCGACGAACCGGCCTCCACCTGCGCGGTGTTGATCGCGGCGCCGAGTCCGGTGGTGACGCCGCAGCCGATCAGCGCGGCGATCTCGAACGGCACGTCGTCGGGGATCGGCACCGCGCAGCCGGCGTCGACGACGACTTCCTCGGTGAAGGTGCCGGTCCCGGCGAAGCCGAACACATCGCCGCCGGGACGCTTGAAGTTGGGCGTGCCCGCGTTCATGAAGCCGGCCAGACAGAGCTGTGTCTGGCCTCGCTTGCAGGCGGGACATACCCCGCAGGCGGGCAGCCAGCAGACCAGCACCCGGTCCCCCGTGTTCAGTCCGGTCACGCCGTCGCCGATGTCGATGACCTCGCCGGCACCTTCGTGCCCGGGGATGAAGGGGGCGGGCTGCGGAAGCACGCCGCTCATCGCCGAGACGTCGGAGTGGCACAGTCCGGTGGCCCGGACGCGGAGCTTGACCTTGCCGGGGCCGAAGCCCACCGCCTCGACGTCGTCGAGGACTTCCAGTTTGTCCTGACCTATCTCGTGCAGTACGGCTGCGCGCATGGTGCGGCTCCCCTCAACTCGTGGCGTGTTTCAGTCCTTGCGTGATTCAGGAGTGTTCGACGAGCGTGTCGGTCAGGACCGGTGCCTCGTCCCGCTCGACTGCGGTCACGGCGACCCGGACGTGACCGTCCCCGGTCCACATCCGGATGCGGAGGGTCTCCCCGGGGAAGACCACCCCGGCGAAACGGGTGCGGTACGAGCGGATGCGGGCCACATCACCACCGAGCAGCGTGTCGGCCACGGCCTTGAGCGTCATGCCGTAGGTGCACAGCCCGTGCAGGATGGGCCGGTCGAAGCCGGCCTTCCGGGCGAACTCGGGGTCGGCGTGCAGCGGGTTCCGGTCCCCGGAGAGGCGGTAGAGCAGGGCCTGGTCCTCGCGTACACGCCGTTCGACCGTGTGGTTCGGGACGACGGCTATGTCGGCATACCGCCCGGACGGCCCGCGTTCGCCGCCGAAGCCCCCCTCGCCGCGGACGAAGATCTCGGCATCGCTGGTCCACAGGGGGCCCTCGTCGTCGGCGGCCTCGGTGCGCAGGACGAGGACGGCCGCCTTGCCCTTGTCGTACACCGCCGCGACCTTCGACGTCTGGGTGGCCCCGCCCTCGGCCGGGATCGGCCGGTGCACCCGTACGGCCTGGCCGCCGTGGAGCACGGCGGCCAGGTCGACGTCGATCCCGGGCGAGGCCAGTCCGCCGACGACGCCCATGCCCGCTCCCGCGACGGTGGCGAAGCTGGGCAGGACATGGAGCCGGGATTCGAGGGTGTAGCGCAGTTCGCCGGGGTCGGTGGCGGGGGCTCCCGCGCCGATTCCCAGGTGGTAGAGCTGGACGTCCTTGTGGTCCCAGGAGATCTCGGCGGTCCGGGGTTCGGCGGCGACCGCCTTTGCGGCATCAATGGGCATGGGGAAGCTGCTCCTTGATGGTGGGAAGACCTCGGCGCGGCCGTCCGCACCGTCGGCCGCACCGAGGTCGTGCTGGGCCGGCCACTGCACCCGTTCTAGAACGCGTTCTAGCCGGTTGGCCCTATGTATAACGCAGCTCCCAGCAGTTGTGAAGACTGCTGACATCTCGTCAGATGCGGTACCCGGTAACGTGTGACGGCGGTCCCGGCGATGACATTTGTCATCCCGGAGTCCGTACATGCGCCTCTGCCGGGAGGCCGCCCGGCTCCGTAGCGTCAGGGACATGGAAAAGACAACGGGGAGCGGGCCCGCGGTGATCTTCACCGGGGCAGTCAAAACCTTCGGCCGGGCGGAGCAGACCGTGCGGGCCGTCGACGGGATCGACCTGACCGTCGGACGCGGCGAGACCGTCGCCCTGCTCGGCCGCAACGGCGCGGGCAAGTCCACCACCATCAGCCTGCTGCTCGGACTCGACGAACCGGACTCCGGCAGTGTGCGGCTGCTCGGCCGTACCCCCGAGCAGGCGGTACGGGCCGGCCGGGTCGGCGCCATGCTCCAGGACGGGCGGCCCATCCCCCGGGTGACGGTCCGCGAGCTGGTCGCCTTCGTCGCGTCCACCTACCCGAGCCCGCTGCCGGTCCCCGATTCGCTGGCCCTGGCGGGTGTCACCGAGTACGCGGACCGGCGCATCGACAAGCTCTCCGGCGGGCAGATCCAGCGCGTCCGGTTCGCCGTCGCACTGGCCGGCAATCCGGAGCTGATCGTCCTGGACGAGCCGACGGCCGCCCTGGACGTCGAGGCCCGGCGCGCGTTCTGGGACTCCATGCGGTCCTATGCCCGGCGCGGCAACACGGTCATCTTCTCCACGCACTATCTGGAGGAGGCCGACGAGAACGCCGACCGGATCGTCGTCATCGACCACGGCCGGATCGTCGCCGACGGCAGCGGTGATCGGATCAAGGAGTCGGCCGGCGGCAACCATGTCTCGTTCGACCTGGCGGGCGGCGGGACGGAGGGCCTGGAGCTGCTCCCCGGCGTCGTCGCCGTCGAGGTCCGCGGGGACCGGGCGCTGCTGCGTACGGACGACTCGGACGCCACCGTGATCGAGCTGGCCCGCCTCGGCCGGGTCCGCAACCTCCAGGTCTCCCGGGCCACCCTCGAGGACGCGTTCCTCTCTCTGACCGCCCCCGCCACCCTCTCGGAGAAGGAGACCGTCTGATGCTGCCCTACATCGTGCTGGAGATCCGCCGCACTCTGCGCGACGGCGCCTTCATGATCTTCGGGATCGGGATGCCGGTGCTGATGTATCTGCTCTTCACCAACCTCGGTGGCGGCGGCGGCGACGGCGCGGCCGAGTGGAAGGTCGCTTCCATGGTCGGCATGGCCGCGTACGGGGCGCTGGGCGCCGCCATGTCGATCGGCACGGGAGTCGCGTCCGACAAGTCCCTCGGCTGGCTCCAGCAACTGCGGATCACACCGCTCGACCCGTCCCGGGTGGTCGCGGGCCGCGCGATCAGCGGTTCGGTGACCGTGCTGCCGACCATCCTGGTGGTGCTGCTCGCCGGAGCGGTGGTCAACGGCGTACGGCTGGAGGTCTGGCAGTGGGCTGCCCTGACGCTGCTGCTGTGGATCGGCGCGCTGCCGTTCACCCTGCTCGGCATCGGCAACGGCTACCGGCTCACCCCGCAGGCCACCGGGGTGGTCAACGTGGCCGCCCTGATGGGCTTCGCGATCATCGGCGGGCTGTGGTTCCCGCTGTCCGAGTTCCCGTCCTGGGTGCGCACCATCGGTGCGTACACCCCTGCGCACCGGTTCGCCGACCTGGGCTGGGCAACCACGGAGGGCCACGCGCCGTCCGCGGGGACAATCATCGTGCTCGCCGGATGGCTTCTGCTGTTCGGTGCGTACGCGGTCGTCTCGTACCGTCGGTCCGCGAGGACGGCGTGACAGGAGCGAGCATGTCCCGGAACGGATCAGGATCGTGGCGGGAACGGCGCCGGCGGCACCGCGAGGAGGGGCGCCCCGGGCCGCCCGGCCCGTACGCCCTGCTGCCCTGGCTGCTGATGGGTCTCGGCGCCTTCTCCAACCTCTTCCAGGGGCAGACCCCGAACCCCTGGATCGGTGGTCTCGGTCTGCTCACTTTCAACTCCCTCTACATCTCTGTGGTGTTCCGGGCGTTCGTCAAGGAGAAGCGCGAGAGCCCGGTGTCGTACTGGCTGCTCGCCGCGATGGCCGCGGTCACGTTCGGCCTGGCCATCGGCTACGGCGGCAGCTGGCTGCTGTTCTTCCCGCTGCTCTCGCTGGCCTGCGGCACCGTGCTGCGCCAGCGGCAGCTGTTGCTCGGCCTGCTGTGTCTGGCGGCCGTGGCCAGTCTCGTCGCCGTCTGGCGCGGGGACAACGTCTCGGAACCATGGGCCATCGGATACGGCACCTTCATCTCCGGTGCGGTGACTGCCGCGATCCTCACCCTGTCGGAGACCGTGATGGAACTGCGGGCCACCCGGCAGGAACTGGCCCGGACCGCCGTGGAGAAGGAGCGGCTCCGCTTCTCCCGTGATCTGCACGACCTGCTGGGGCACACGCTCTCCGTGATCGTCGTCAAGTCGGAGGCCGCGCGCCGGCTGGCCCCGCGCGACATGGACGCGGCGCTGCTCCAGGTCGCCGAGATCGAGTCCGTCGGCCGCCAGGCCCTCACCGAGATCCGGGAGGCCGTCACCGGCTACCGCGAGGGAAGTCTGGCCACCGAACTCGACCGGGCGAGGTCCGCACTGACCGCCGCCGGGATCGAACCGGTGGTCCGCCGATCGGGACCGCCGCTCGCCCCGCAGGCGGAGGCACTGCTGGGCTGGGTGGTACGGGAGGCGGTGACCAACGTCGTACGCCACAGCGATGCGACCACCTGCTCGTTCATGGTCGACGGCACGGCCGAGCGGGTCCGGCTGACCGTCACCGACGACGGTCGCGGGCAGGCCGCCGGGCCGCCCGCTCCGGGCATCGGCGGCACCGGCTTGAAGGGCCTCACCGAACGCCTCGCGGCGGCCGGCGGCTCGCTCACGACGGGTCCCGGTCCGGACGGCGGCTTCGGGGTCACGGCAGAACTGCCGGTGGACGCGACGGACGCCGCGGACGGGATGGATACCGCCGACTGCTCGGTCCCACCCCATACGCTGGGCCGGTGAACGAGATGCCCGAAAATCGCCGGCCGACCAAGGCCGTACGTGTGCTGCTCGCCGAGGATCAGGGCATGATGCGCGGCGCGCTCGCCCTGCTGCTGGGTCTGGAACCGGACATCGAGGTGGTGGCCCAGGTGGCCGCCGGGGACAAGATCGTGGACGCCGCGCTGCTGTCCCGTCCCGATGTGGCACTCCTCGACATCGAACTCCCGGGCCGCAGCGGACTGGACGCCGCCGCCGATCTGCGCGAGGAGGTGCCGGACTGCCGGGTGCTGATCCTCACCACCTTCGGCCGGCCCGGCTATCTGCGCCGCGCGATGGAGGCCGGGGCCGCAGGCTTTCTGGTCAAGGACGGCCCGGTCGAGGAGCTCGCGGCGGCGATCCGCCGGGTGCTGACCGGCGAGACCGTCGTCGACCCCGCCCTCGCCGCGGCGGCCCTGAGTGCGGGGCCCAGCCCGCTCACCGCGCGGGAACGGGACGCGCTGAACGCGTCGGTGGACGGGGCGACGGTCGCAGACATCGCGGCCAAGCTGCATCTGTCGGAGTCGACGGTGCGCAACTATCTGTCGTCCGCGATCGGGAAGACGGGGACCCGTAATCGCATGGAGGCGGTGCGGGCGGCGCGGCAGCAGGGGTGGTTGTAGGCGGTCGGCGCCGGGGCGGCCGACGACTGCCTTGTCCTCAGTCGCCGCACGGGCTTGACGTGCCCGACGGGCTTGAGGTGCGGGACGGGCTCGATGTCCCCGACGGGCCCGGGGTGCCGGACGGGCTCGGGGTGCCGGAGCGCGGCGAACGGTGGCGCGGCAGCCACAGCGTCATCAGCAGCAGCCCGCCGAGCAGCACCGAGCACGCCGTGCGGAACGCCAGCGCGAACCCGGCGGTGAGGTCCTCCGCCCCGGTTCCACCCCCGGTGCGCGCCGCCGCGACGGTGGAGAGCACGGCGAGACCCAGCGCACCGCCCATCGTGCGCGAGGTGTTGACCAGCCCGGAGACCAGCCCGGCGTCCCCGGGCGCCGCGCCCGCGGTGGCGAGGGAGGCGAGGGGGGTGGACGCGAACCCCGCACCGGCCATCATCAGGATGCCGGGCCCGCAGATCGACGTGAAGTACGAGCCGTCGGCGCCCATCGTGGACTGCCAGCCGAAGCCCGTGGCGGTGACCGCCAGACCGCTCAGGACGAGATTCTTCGCCCCGACCCGCGCCATGATCCGCGGCGCGAGCATCGAGCCGACGACGACCGCCAACGAGGTGGGCAGCAGGGCGAATCCGGCCTGCATCGGCGTATAGCCCAGCACCGACTGTGCGTACACGGTCATGAAGTACCACATCGAGAACGTCGCGGAACCCATCACGATCATCGCCACGTTCGCCGCCGCCACGGCCCGCGTGCCCAGCACCCGCAGCGGCATCAGCGGCGCCGCGGTGCGCGCCTCCGCCAGGACGAAGAGGGCGAGCAACGCGAGTCCGCCGAGCAGCGGCACCAGGGTGGCCGGTGCGGCCCAGCCCTCCTGCTCGGTCTGCACGATGCCATAGGCGACGGTGGCCAGGCCCGCCGTGACGAGCACCGCGCCCAGCAGGTCGATGCGGTGGCGCTCGCGCGCCCGGCTCTCGGCGAGCCAGGCGGCGCCGCCGATCAGGACGAGCACACCGAACGGCACATTGATCAGCAGGACCCAGCGCCAGTTGAGGACGTCGGTGAGCACCCCGCCGACCATCCCGCCGGCCGCGCCGCCGCCCGCGCCGATGGCCATCCAGGTGCCGATCGCCTTGGTCCTGGCGGGGCCTTCGGGGACGGCGGCGGTGAGAATGGTGAGGGTCGCGGGAGACAGCACGGCGGCGCCGAGCCCCTGCGCCGCCCGGGCGGCCAGCAGCTGCCAGCCCTCCTGCGCGAATCCGCCGGCCAGCGAGGCCGCGGTGAACAGGCCGAGTCCGACCAGGAACATCCGCTTGCGGCCGTACAGGTCGGCGGCCCGCCCGCCGAGCAGCATGAATCCGGCGAACGCGATCGCGTAGGCGTTGAGCACCCACTGCAACTGCGCGGCGCTCAGCCCCAGGTCGGACCGCATGGACGGCAGCGCCACATTGACGACCGACACATCGAGGACGACGAGGAACTGGCCGACGCAGGCGGCGAGCACCACCGCCCAGGTGCGGAGTGTTCGCCGGTTCTGCACATGCGCGGGTGTCGTGACGTCAGCCATGGGCGTCATACTCGCAGGCACTCTGCACCCCGTACATCGGTAGGTGGTCGGACCCCGGCTCCGACTAACGACGGAGCAGCGTGACCACCGCCGCGCCGCCGAGCCCGATGTTGTGGGCGAGTCCGACCCGGGCATCGGGCACCTGCCGGGGGCCCGCCTCGCCGCGCAGCTGCCAGGTGAGTTCGGCGGCCTGGGCGATGCCGGTGGCGCCGAGCGGGTGGCCCTTGGAAATCAGCCCGCCGGACGGGTTGACGACCCAGCGGCCGCCATAGGTGGTGGCCCCGGACTCGACGAGCTTGCCGGACTCGCCCTCGCCGCACAGGCCGAGCGCCTCGTAGGTGAGGAGCTCGTTGATGGAGAAGCAGTCGTGCAGCTCGATGACGTCGAGGTCCGCGGCCGAGAGCCCCGAGGCCGCGTACACCTGCTGGGCGGCGGCCCGGGACATGGGCCGGCCGACGGCGTCGATGCAGGTGCCGGAGGCGAACGACTCCCCGGTGTCGGTCGTCATGGCCTGGGCGACGATCTCGACGGCCCGGTCGCCCAGCCCGTGGTTCTCGACGAACCGTTGCGATACGACGACGGCGGCGGCCGCCCCGTCGGAGGTGGGCGAGCACTGGAGCTTGGTCAGCGGGCGGTGGATGGTCCTGGCGGCGAGGATCTCGTCGACCGTGTACGCGTCCTGGAACTGGGCGTACGGATTGTTCACCGAGTGCCGGTGGTTCTTGGCGCCCACCGCCGCGAGCTGCGCCTCGGTCGTCCCGTAGCGCTCCATGTGTTCGCGGGCCGCGTTGCCGAAGATCTGGGCGGTGGGCGGGGACTTCTCGAAGCCGTGGGCGGCGGCCATGATCCCGTAGTGCCGGGCCACGGGCGACGTCCTGAAGTCGGCGCCGCCGTCGGATCCGCCGCCACCGAGCGCCCCGCGCGCCATCTTCTCGAAGCCGAGCGCGAGGACGCAGTCGCTGATGCCGCCCTCGACGAACTGGCGGGCCATCATCAGCGCGGTGGATCCGGTCGCGCAGTTGTTGTTGACGTTGTAGACGGGTATGCCGGTCAGTCCGAGTTCGTACGCGGCGCGCTGGCCGGCCGTGGAGGCCTGGAAGCAGTAGCCGGCAGGGACCTGCTGCACCTGCTCGTAGCGGACTCCGGCGTCGGCGAGCGCGGCGCTCCCGGCCTCCTTCGCCATGTCCCAGTACTGCCAGTCGCGCGTCTCGGGCTTCTCGAACTTCGTCATCCCGACACCGACGATGTACGCCTTCATGGTCTCCCTCTCGGGCCGCTGCCACTGTCCGACTCATCTGACGCTGCGTCAGATAATGGCAGCGGGGACCGGTCAGCGGAAGGCAGCGTGTCCGGTGAGCGCCTGGCCGGGAGCGAGGGTGTGCATTTCCGTGGTCTCGCGGACATTGTTGAGCTTGCCGAAGCTGATCTGTGCCGGGTGCACCCCGGCGCCGTCCTTGAGCCGCGCAAGGTGCCACCCGGACAATGCCGGCCCGGCGCCGGCGGACCGCACCGGGCCGGATGTCACGGGTCCCGGGGCAGGCCGAGGATGCGCTCGGCGACGACATTGAGCTGGACCTGGGTGGTGCCGCCCGCGATGGTCAGGCAGCGGGACATCAGAAAGCCGTGCAGGGCCCGTGCCCCGGCGCCCTCGTCGGTCGCGCCGGCCGGTCCCAGGAGTTCCAGGGCGAGTTCGGCGACCTTCTGCTGGTGGGTGGTCTGGACGAGTTTGCGGATGGATGCCCCGGCGCCCGGCTCCAGGCCGGAGACCTGTTGCATGGTGGTCCGCAGCCCGATGCAGGCGAGCGCGTGCGCTTCGGCGGCGAGTGCGCCGATCCGCGCCCGGTACGTGCCGTCGAGTTCGCCGGAACGGGCGATCAGCGCTTCCAGTCCGGTGTCGAAGCTCATCTGGTCGGCCATGTGGACGCGTTCGTTGCCGAGGGTGTTGCGGGCGACCCGCCAACCGTCGCCGATGTCGCCGACGACGGCGTCGGCGGGCAGCAGGACGTCGTCGAAGTACACCTCGTTGAAGAGGGAGTCGCCGGTGATCTCCTTCAACGGACGGATGCCGATGCCTGCGGTGTTCTTCATGTCGACGAGGAAGTAGCCGATCCCCTGGTGCTTGGGCGCGTCCGGGTCGGTCCTGGCGAGCAGGATGCCGTGGTCGGCCCCTTGGGCGGCGCTCGTCCACACCTTCTGGCCGTTGATCAGCCAGCCGTCGGCGGTCCGCTCGGCCTTCGTACGGAGCGAGGCGAGGTCGGAGCCGGCGCCGGGCTCGGAGAACAGCTGGCACCACAGGAGTTCGCCGCGCAGGGTGGGCAGGAGGTAGCGGTCCTGCTGCTCCGGCGTCCCGTACGCGAGGAGCGACGGCAGCACCCAGGTGGCGATTCCGAGGCCGCTCAGCTCCACGCCCTGTTCCTTCAGCTCCTGGTGCACGGCGAGCTGGTGCACCGGTCCGGCGCCCAGACCGTACGGGGCGGGCAGGTGCGGGGCGGCGTAGCCGGTCGGGGCGAGGGCACGGCGGGCCGCCTCCGGGCCGAGGCCCCGGGCGGCGGCGATGGTCTCGCGTGCCTCGGCGCGGTGGCGGGCGGCCTCGGCAGGGAGTTCCAGGGAGAGCTCGCGGCGCGCCCCGCCCTCGGCCAGCCGGGCGGCCCGCAGCCGGTGGGCGTCCCCGGCCCCGAGCAGCTGGCGCGCCACCAGGGCCCGGCGCAGGTGGAGGTGGGCGTCGTGCTCCCAGGTGAAGCCGATGCCGCCGAGGATCTGGATGCAGTCCTTGGCGCAGCTGTAGGCGGCGTCGAGCGCGGTGCCCGCGGCCAGGGCGGCGACCAGTGCGCGTACCTCCGGGGCTTCGTCCGCCGCGCGGGCGGCGTCCCAAACGAGCGCGCGGGCCTGCTCGACACGTACGAGCATGTCGGCGCAGAGGTGCTTGATGCCCTGGAACTGGCCGATGGGGCGGCCGAACTGTTCACGGACCGTGGCATACGCGGCGGCGGTGTCCAGAGCCCAGGCGGCGGTGCCGCATGCCTCGGCGGCGAACACGACGGCGGCGAGGTCGTGGACGGTCCCGGAGTCGATGCGTACGGCACGGGCCGCAGGGACGAATACGCCGTCGGCGCGGACCTCGGCGGTGGTGCGGGTCGGGTCGGCGCCGTGGTGCGGGCGCACGGTCAGCCCTGCGGTGGCGGAGTCGACGGCGAACCAGCGGGTACCGCCGGCCGATTCCGCGGGGAGCAGGAGCAGGTCGGCGTCGGCGCCGCAGAGCACGGGCGGTGCGACGCCGTCGAGGAGGTGGCCGCCCTCGCTCTCCACGACGGTGAGGGTGCCGGGACCCAGGGCGACGGCGCCGATGCGGGTGCCGGCCGCGAGGGCGGAGACGAGATCACTCGCACCTGACCCGCCGAGCACCGCCGAGGTGAGTGCGGTCGCCGGGTAGGGGCCGGGGAGCGCGGCCCGCCCCGTCTCCTCCAGGACCACGGCGAGGTCGAGAAGCGCGCCGCCCCCTCCCCCGTACTCCTCGGGCAGATGGAGGGCGAGCAGACCCTGTTCTGCGAGCCCGTCCCAGTAACCGGGGCGCACGCCAGGCGCAGCAAGGGCGCTCGCGTCGAGGAGCTTGCGGACCTCCTCCGGCGGCACGGCGCGTGCCAGCCACCCCCGTGCGGACTGCGCCAGCTCCCTCTGTTCTGGGGTGATTGCGATGCCCATATGCGGATCCTCGCCGGTCGCGGCCACTGGAACGCCGCAAGAGTAGAACACGTTTCATTCTGACGGAAGGTCAGACGACCGTACGCTTCCGGCCGAGTGCCGCGCCGCGTCCCGTTCCCACGGCGTTCCCCGGAATACGACGGACATCCAAAAGGTTGCACCCTGCACGCACCTGGCGGTCACCGCTGCCCGCCGCCGGACCTCACGCCACCCCCACCCCTCTCCTTCCGCTGCCCGGAGGCCGCACGTATGCCACCAACGACGAACGATCAGCACGCCGGGGAGCAGCCGCTCCCCGATCCGCGGGAGCACCGCGCGGGTGGCGGTGTCGTCCCCGTTCTCGCCTTCGCGGGTATCACCGTCGCGGTGATGCAGACCCTGCTCGTCCCCGTCATCAAGGACCTGCCCGCCCTTCTCCACACCGATCCGTCCAACGCCACCTGGGTGCTGACCGCGACGCTGCTCGCAGGCGCCGTCGCCACACCGATCATGGGCCGGCTCGGCGACCTCTACGGCAAGCGGAAGATGCTGCTCACCAGCCTCGCCGTCATGGTGATCGGCTCGCTGATATGCGCCTTCACCGATGAGCTCGTGGTCATGATCGTGGGGCGGGCGCTCCAGGGCTTCGCCATGGGCGCCATCCCGCTGGGCATCGGCATCATGCGCGACGAGCTTCCGCGCGAGAAACTCGGCTCGGCAATGGCGCTGATGAGCTCCTCGATCGGGGTGGGCGGCGGGCTCGCGCTGCCCGCCGCCGCGCTGGTCGCCCAGCACGCCGACTGGCACACGCTGTTCCTCGGCGCGGCCGGCCTCGGGGTGCTGTCGATGGCGCTGACCGTCCTCGCCGTACCGGAGACCTCGCTGCGCGCGCCCGGCCGGTTCGATCTGCCAGGCGCGCTCGGGCTCTCGCTCGGCCTGGTCTGTCTGCTGCTGCCGATCACCAAGGGCAGCGACTGGGGCTGGACCTCGGCCACCACGCTCGGACTGATCGCCGCGTCCCTGGTGATCCTGGGGCTGTGGGGGCTCTTCGAGCTGCGCAGCCCGGCGCCGCTGGTCGATCTGCGGACCTCGTCCCGGCGCGAGGTGCTGCTCACCAACCTCACCTCGGTGATGGTCGGCGTCGCGTTCTACGCGGTCTCGCTCGTACTGCCGCAGCTGCTCCAGTTGCCGGCGTCGACCGGGTACGGACTGGGGCAGTCGATGGTCGTGGCAGGGCTGTGCGTGGCGCCGCTGGGTCTGACGATGATGTTCGTCGCCCCGCTGTACGCCCGTCTGTCGGCCCGCCGCGGCCCCAAGGTGTCGCTGATGCTCGGCATGCTGATCATCGCGATCGGCTACGGCGCGGGGCTCGGTCTGATGAGTGCCGTCTGGCAGACCGTGGTGATCGCGGTGGTGCTCGGGGCCGGTATCGGGCTCGCGTACTCCTCGCTGCCCGCGCTGATCATCGGGGCCGTCGATCCGTCGGAGACCGGTGCGGCCAACGGTCTGAACACCCTGATGCGGTCGATCGGCACCTCGGTGTCGAGCGCCGTGATCGGCATGGTGCTGGCCAACACCTCGGTACGTATGGGCCCGGCGGAGGTGCCGTCGATGGAGGGGTTCCGGACCTCGTTCATGATCGCGACGGGTGCGGTGGTGATCGGTCTGGTACTGGCCGCGTTCCTGCCGTCGCAGCGCGACGCTCTGCGACCGGCGCTGCTGGCGAGCAGCACGGACGAGGCGGCGCCCACCCAGGAGGGCTCGCGTCCGGTCACCGGTTCGGGCGGCTTCCGGGGCAGGGTGCTGGAGGCGGACGGTACGCCGGTGGCCCGCGCCAACGTCACGCTGATCGACCGGCTGGGACGGCAGGCGGGGCTCACCGTGACGGACGAAGCCGGCCGGTACACCCTGGCCGCGCCGTCCACCGGCACCTTCGTACTGGCCGGATCCGCCACCGGATACGCGCCGCGCGCCTGCCCGGCGACGTACCCGGCGAACGGCCTGCCGGCCGAGATCGACCTCGTACTGACGGTCAGCGCACCGGAGCGTCGAACCGCGGTGCCGTCGTGAGCAGATGAGAGACGTCCGACCCCACCGGGAGCTCCCTCGGCTCGGCGCCGCGGGTGAACAGCCGGGCGGGGCGGGCGCCCTGTACCCGGGCCTGGCGGCCGTCGACCCGCAGCCATGACCCCTCGCGCAGGCCGAGCACCGGCACGTCGTTCTCCTCCAGGAACTCGGTGAGCCGCTCCTCGCGGGTCTCGCCCTTGTGGGTGCTGTCCGGGTCCGGGTCCGGATAGTGCGGGTTGATCTGGAACGGGACGAGGCCGAGCGTCCCGAAGGACGGCGGCTGCACGATGGGCATGTCGTCGGTGGTACGGAGGGTGGGAGGAGCCATGTTCGCACCCGCGCTGGCTCCCATGTACGGCAGTCCGTCACGCGCGGCCTCGATGACGGCGTCGCGCAGACCGGTGCGGCAGAGGGCGCTCAGCAGCCGGAAGGAGTTGCCGCCGCCGATGAACACGGCGTCGGACGCGGCGAGTTCGGCGGCCGGATCGGCGTTCTCGTGGACGCCGCGGACGGTGATGCCGGACGGCGCCAAGGCGTCGCGGACGCGTGCGGTGTAGGTGGCGTCGAACTCGTTCCGGCGGGGGCATACGGCATTCCCTGCGAGCACCGGATCGATCTCGCACATCATGGGGCGGCACCCCCGCCGACACCCCCGACCAGGCCATACGGCACCATGGGGCGCCGTTCGATCCCCGTACCGCCAGGAGGAACCCCGTGGCCGCCGAGCCCAAGCCCGAGATTCTCGCCGCCTTTCAGGCCGCCAAGGGCTTCATGCCGGTGGTCGAGGGGCTCGCCCTCTACACGGCCGCCACCGACGCCGCCGCGCTCGGTCTGCCGCTGCTGGAGGTCGGGACGTACTGCGGGCGGTCCACGATCCTGCTCGCCGATGCCGCCCGGGCGGCAGGTGTGACAGCGCTCACCGTCGACCATCACCGTGGCAGCGAGGAGCAGCAGCCCGGCTGGGAATACCACGACCCGACCGTCGTGGACCCGGAGGTCGGCCGGATGGACACGCTGCCGACATTCCGCCGCACCCTGCACGCGGCCGGGCTCGAAGACCATGTCGTGGCGCTCGTCGGCCGG
The DNA here is from genome assembly GCF_040608395.1 of Streptomyces sp. NPDC005181. Classification (NCBI taxonomy): domain Bacteria; kingdom Bacillati; phylum Actinomycetota; class Actinomycetes; order Kitasatosporales; family Streptomycetaceae; genus Streptomyces; species Streptomyces sp. NPDC005181. Next base: position 69,252 of record NZ_JBEXID010000020.1, on the reverse strand, counting down.
TCCCCGCAGGTCGCCGCCGTCTGGGGCGGGAAACTCGGCTTCGTCTTCATCGACGGCGGGCACACCGACGAGCATGCGAACGGCGACTACGAGGGCTGGGCGCCGCATCTCACCGAGGGTGGGCTGCTCGTGATCCACGACGTGTTCCCCGATCCCGCGCACGGCGGTCAGGCCCCGTACCGGGTGTATCTGCGGGCGCTGGAGTCCGGGGCGTTCACCGAGGTGTCCGTCACGGACTCGCTGCGCGTCCTGCGCCGTACGGGAACGGGGATCTGAGCCGGTCGGTCCCGGCGCCCCGATAGCATCGCGGCGTGCCGTACGACGACAGCGTTCCTCCCACCGCCCCGCACCGCCGGCCCCTGTTCGTCGCCGCCGCGCTCGCAGCCATGTGCCTGAGTGCCACAGGCTGCGGCGCGGGCGGTGACAGCGGCGGGGCACAGGCCCAGCCCCCGCAGGGGAGCAGCGGCACCTCCGCCGCGCCGCCGTCGGCCTCGCCGTCGAAGAGCGCTCCGGTGCCGGAGAAGACGTCCGCATCGCCGACTCCGTCCGCGCCGCCCTCGAAGTCCACGGGCGGCCGGGCGCCAGGGCCGCTGGCCGGGAAGACCGTCGTCATCGATCCCGGGCACAACCCGAACAACCGTCTGCACACCCGCGAGATCAGCCGCCAGGTGGACATCGGCACCACGCACAAGGAGTGCGACACCACCGGCACGTCCACCAACTCCGGTTACCCGGAAGCCCAGTTCACGCTGGATGTGTCGCACCGGCTGCGCGCGCTGCTCCAGGCGCAGGGGGCGAAGGTGATCCTGACGTACGACAACGACCGCCCGTACGGCCCATGCGTCGACGAGCGGGCCCGAATCGGCAACAACGCCAAGGCCGATGCGGTCGTCTCGGTGCACGCGGACGGTTCCGCGGTCGGCAACCGGGGGTTCCATGTGATTCTTCCCGCACTCGTGCGCGGCGGGGCCGCCGACACGTCGAGGATCGTGGATCCGTCGCGCGATCTCGGCACCCGGATCGCGGGCCTCTTCGTCCGCGCCACCGGAAGTGCGCCTTCCAATTACGTGGGCAGCAATACGGGGTTGGACATCCGTAGTGATCTGGGTGGGCTGAATTTGTCGACCGAGCCCAAGGTGTTCATCGAGTGCGGCAATATGCGTGATCCGAAGGACGCCGCTCTGCTCACCAGCGCAAGCTGGCGTCAAAAGGCCGCACAGGGCATTGCGGACGGCATCAGTTCCTACCTCAAGGGGTAAGGAGCGGAGGTTGTGCGGTGGCATTCCGGGGGATGACCGCCCAACGTCCGGACCAGGACGCAACCCGTCCAGGCAGACGATAGATTCATCCGTACGATGGGGAGCCGCCCCCGAGCTTCGCCCCGTGCCCGCCGTACCGGCGGCAGCGACGACCGCCCCGACGAGACGACCGACTAAGGACCTTCACGTGAATATCCGCTCCCTCACTCGAGGCGATGGCGTGGTGATCGGCGCAGCGGTGGTGCTGTTCATCGCCTCTTTCCTCGATTTCATCTCCTACACCGGTCTCAGCGGAGCACCGAACGCCTGGGATTCGCTGGGCAACGCGATCGGCGTCTACATGGTCGGGGTGGCCGGTGCGGCTCTGATCGTGCTCTCCCGTTCACAGCCGCAGCCCCGCAAGGTCGCGGGTCTGGACCTCGGCCAGTTCGGTGTCGCGGCCACGGTCTTCACCGCGTGGAACATCCTCTGGACGATCATCGACCTCGGTGAGGTCGATGCCGGTGCCGGACTCATTCTCGGCCTGATCGCCGCACTGGTGCTCGCCGGCGGCGCGGTTGCGACGCCGCTCGTCCCGGCGCTCAAGGCCCCCCTGATGGGTGCCCCGCGTCCGCAAGCCGTGCAGCCGCCGTACGGTGGCCAGCCGCAGCCGGGCCAGGGTTACGGCTACCCCGGCGCCCAGCAGCAGCCGTACGGTGCCCAGCCGGGCCAGCAGCAGCCGTACGGTGCCCAGCCGCAGCCCGGTCAGCCCGATCCCACCATGGCGCACGCTCAGCACGCTCAGCACGCTCAGCAGGCGCAGCAGGCCCCGCAGGGCGGCCCGGCGCCGGCCGGTGACTTCGCGCCGTTCTGGTTCGCGGTGCCGGTGGCCCGTCCGCTGTACGGCGAGGACGGTTCGCCGAGCCCGATCGCCGAACTGGCGCCGGGCACCTGGTACCTCGCGGTGGAGCAGCGCGGTCCGGGCCTCATCGCCCAGACCCAGGACGGCCGTCGCGGTGTGCTTCAGGACACCACGGGCATCCAGCGCGGCTGACCACAGCCCCTTTCTGCGGCCCCTCGCCCCTTCCGGGCGGGGGGCCGCTGTCGTACCCTCCGTCCGTGCGATCGATCTGATACCTCGTCACATATGCTCGGAGGGACCGGTATGCGGCTCGGACTCGCTCTCGGCTACTGGGGCCGCGGCCCGAACCCCGCCCATCTGGAGCTCGCCCGTGAGGCGGAGCGGCTGGGCTACGACTCGGTCTGGACGGCGGAGGCCTGGGGCTCCGACGCCTTCACCCCGCTGACCTGGATTGCCGCCCACACCTCCCGCATCCGGCTCGGCACCGGCATCGCTCAGATGGCGGCGCGCACCCCGACCGCGACCGCCATGCACGCGCTGACCCTCGACCATCTCTCCGGCGGCCGGATGTTGCTCGGGCTCGGGCTCTCCGGTCCGCAGGTGGTGGAGGGCTGGTACGGGCGCCCGTTCCCGAAGAGTCCGCTGACCGCCACCCGTGAGTACGTCGAGATCATCCGTCAAGTGCTCAGGCGTGAGGCCCCTGTTGAGCTGTCCGGTCGCTTCCATTCGCATCCGTACAGCGGTCCGGACGCGACCGGCCACGGCAGACCGCTGAAGCCGATCACCCATCCGCTGCGAGCCGGGCTTCCCGTACTCCTGGGCGCGGAGGGGCCGAAGAACATCGCGCAGACGACGCGGATCGCGGACGGCTGGCTGCCGCTGTACTGGTCGCCGCTGCGGACCGATGTGTACGAGGCTTCGCTGGCCGGTCTCCCCGACGGCTTCATGATCGCGCCGATGGCCCGCGCGCACGTCTGTGACGATGTCGCGGAGGGGCTGCTGCCGGTGAAGGCGATGCTCGGCTTCTACATCGGGGGGATGGGGCATGCCGCCCGCAACTTCCATGCCGACCTGATGGCCCGGATGGGCTTCGAGGAGGAGGCGCGGCGGATCCAGCGGCTGTTCCTGGAGGGCCGCAAGGAGGAGGCGGTGCTGGCCGTGCCGGACGCGTTCGCCGACGAGATCTCGCTCGTCGGACCGCGTGAACGGGTCGCTGAGCGGCTGGAGTTGTGGCGCAAGGGCCCGGTGACCGACCTGCTGGTCACGGCACCGGACCCCCACACGCTGCGCGTACTGGCAGATCTCAACAACGCCTGAGTGCCGGCCTCATGCGAACCTCGCCCGCTCCAGCCAGAAGTCCAGCAGCTCCCGCTTCCCCAGCACCTCGACGCGCCCGCTGTCCACGCCCTGGCGCCGGTTGAACACCAGCATCAGATCGGTCAGCGGCCCGCGCACCGCGACCGTCGCCTTCTCGTGCGCCCGCCGCCAGGTGAAACGGTCGTCGCCGAACTCGATCAGCCACTCCGCGCCGGGGGTGTCCGTGGCATGCAGATGAAGGGACCGGCCGGCCCCGCGGAGCTCCATGGCCTCCCTGTCCCCCTCGGACTGGGCGAAGGTGACGATCTCCAGCCATTCGTCGATCGTGTCGGCCGCCAGCTCGGGCGCCACCTCGTAGTCGGCGTTCACCGTGACGGCCGCATCCGCGCGGTGGACGACCGTCTCGTGGGCCATGCGCCGCGCCCAGAATCCGGTGCTCCGGTCCCATGCCCAGGCCCAGACCGGCTGCCCGGCACCGGCCTCGCGCAGGGCGGCGACGGTTTTCGCGGCCCCGTCGGCCAGCCACGCGTCAAGCACCGCGGAGTCGTCACCGTCCGGCGTGAACTGCGGCACCCGCTCGTCCGGGACCGCCTCGGTCGCCCGGGTACGGACGATCTCGTTGACCCAGCGGTGGGCGCCGCCGAGGTGGACGGCAAGGTCGCGCAGCGTCCACTCGGGGCAGGTCGGAACCTTCGCGTCGAGGTCCGCGCCGCTGATCACGGCTCTCAGTCCGTCGGTCTGACGGAGGATCTCTTCGCAGTAGTGATCGTGTGCCAGAAGCGTCATGACGGCACCCTATTGCTCGTGTGACGCCTCCCCCATACGGTTATCCGCCGAGCTGGGAGGTGGACGGCACCTTGTCCTTCACCTCGGCGCCCGCACTCTTGCCGGCGTCCTTGATGTTGGTGATGACGTCTTCGAAGGCGCCGACGTCCCCCGCGCCCGCCTGGCCGTTGCGGAGCTTGGTGCCGAGTCCCTTGAGCGACTCGATGCCCGCCGTCAGCGGTGCGACCGCCTTCGACAGCAGCGGGTCGCCCTTGGCGTTCTCCGCTGCCGCCTTGAGCCGGTTGTAGGCGAAGCCGCCCGCGAGTCCGGCCTTGACCAGTGCGAACGTCCGTCCGTCCGCGCCCTTCTTGAACTTGCCCGCACGGTACGGCTTGATGATCCACTGGTACACCGCACCCGCTGCGAGCCCGGCGTTGGCGACGAATCGCGTCTTGGCGAGCTTCTGCTTCTCCGCAGACGCCGTACCGCTCGGTGAAGCGGAGGCGCTCGCACTCTTGCCGGAGTCGTTGCCGCACGCCGTGGCACTCACCAGTACCGTGCAGGACAACAGCAGCGCCACGAACAGACGGCGGAGCGGTACGGAACTGGGCACAGCGGGCCTCCCTGACCGGGCACATCACGGTGAGATCTACGGTGAGTGACCGGGCTCGGCACTCCCGGCCAGGCTCACCCCGGTCCGGGTGCCGCGCCACTCAAGAGGTGCCGACCGGGTTTCGGACCGCGGAAAACGGCAACTCGATATCTATGTCTCCTGGAACAGGCACGAGAAGCAGCACCGCCGCACGTGTCATAGTCGTGGTGGCCGATGTCATGGCCTTCATCCTCGGCTTGTGGATCCTGATGTACCTGCTGGAAGCGAACCGGGGCAACGACCTCGTGGACTTCGTCAGGGGTACCGCCCGCTGGCTGGCCGGCTGGTCGTACGACCTGTTCACGTTCGACGAGGCGTGGGCGCGGGTCGTCTCCGGATACGGCCTCGCCGCCGTCGTCTATCTCTTCGTCGGGCATACGGTGGCGGGCCGAATCCGCCGTCTCTGATCTGCCGGCTCGACCCGGGCGCCCCCTCGGAGGCGCCCTCTAGCGGGCGCAGCAGTCCGGCTCCAGGCCCGTCGGCAGCCGTTCGCCGCTGAAGACCGCGGTGGTCGCCTCGTCGCCCCCCAGGGCGGCCACGGCGAGCAGCAGCGATCCGGCGGTCCAGGTGGTGAGCTCCTCCGGCCAGAACGCCCGGTTGCCCTCGAAGACGTATCCCGTCCAGTACATGCCGCCCTCGGCGCGCAGATGCTGGATGGACTGAAGGATCTCCAGCGCCCGGTCGGATTCCCCCATCACCCAGAGTGCCAGGGCGAGTTCACAGCTCTCGCCGCCCGTCACCCACGGGTTGGGCAGCACGCAGCGCACCCCGAGGCCGGGGACGACGAAGCGGTCCCAGGCTTCCTCTATCCGTTCCTTGGCGGCCACTCCGGTGAGCGCGCCGCCGAGGACCGGGTAGTACCAGTCCATCGAGTAGCGGCTCTTGTCGAGGAAGCGTTCGGGGTGGTTGCGGATCGCGTGCGCGAGCGCTCCGGTCGCCAGCTCCCAGTCGGGCTGCGGCTCTTCGCGCTGCTCGGCGATGGCGAGTGCGCAGCGCAGTGCCTGGTGGATGGAGGAGCAGCCGGTCAGCAGGGCGTCGTCGACGGGGCTGCCGTCGGGTTCGCGCTTCCAGCCGATCTGGCCGCCGGGCTGCTGGAGCCGCAGGACGAATTCGACGGCCGCGTAGACGGTCGGCCACATCCGGTCGATGAACCCGTCGTCGCCGGTGGCGAGGTAGTGGTGCCAGACGCCGACGGCCACGTACGCACAGAAGTTGGACTCCAGGCCCCGGTCGGTCGGCCGGTCCGGGTCGCCGTCGTGGTAGGCGGCGTACCAGGACCCGTCCTTGTTCTGGTGCCGGGCCAGCCAGTTGTACGCGCGTTCCGCGGCGGCGTGCTCGCCCGCGGCGTCCAGGGCCATGGCGGCCTCGGTGTGGTCCCACGGGTCGAGGTGGTGGCCGCGGAACCAGGGCAGGGCACCGTCCTCGCGCTGCACGGCGAGCAGCGCGGCGACGGTCTCCGTCGCCTGCTCCGCGGTGAGCACTCCGGGCAGCACGAGGTGTTCGGTCTGCTCGGGAGTGGTCACGCCTCGGCCTTCGACAGGTCATTCGCGGCAGCGGCAGCGGCCTTGGGCAGGTGCGGCTTGGTGGCGTAGGCGACGAAGCTCTTGCCGACGACCGGGTTGAGCAGTTGCTCGGCGACCCGGGTGACGGCCGGCTTCTTCATGATGTCCCAGACCAGCAGCTTGTGGTACGCACGGACCGGCAGCGCCTTGTCGTTGTCGACGCCGAACGCGCACTTGAGCCACCAGTAAGGCGAGTGCAGCGCGTGCGCGTGGTGGGTGCCGTACGGCTTGAGGCCGGCGCCGCGGATCTTGCCGAGGAGTTCGTCGGCCTTGTAGATGCGGATGTGGCCGCCCTCCACCTCGTGGTAGGCGTCGGAGAGCGTCCAGCAGACCTTCTCGGGACCGTACCGCGGCACGGTGATCGCGATCCGGCCGCCCGGCTTGAGGACCCGGACCATCTCGGCGAGCACACCCTTGTCGTCGGGGATGTGCTCCATCACCTCGGAGATGATGACGACATCGAAGGACTCGTCGGGGAACGGCAGGTTGAGCGCGTCGCCCTCCATCGCGGTGGCGGTGGCGCCCGCGGGGGCCTCCCCGGCCTCCTTCATCGCCGCGAACCACTTCGCGACCTCGCGGATCTCCTCGCCGTTCCGGTCGAGTGCCACGACCTGGGCGCCGCGCCGGTAGCACTCGAAGGCGTGGCGCCCGGCGCCGCAGCCCAGATCGAGCACTCGGTCGCCTGCGGCGAGCGGGAAGCGGGTGAAGTCCACGGTCAGCACAAGTGCCTGCTTTCGCGGTCGAGGGGGTTCAGGGGGCGGGGGCGGCGGGGACAGCGGGGGCGGGCTGCGGGGTCACCGTCGGCCGCCGGGTTGTGTGGTGGCGGCGCGGGCGGCGATCGCCTGTCGGTAGAGCTCCGCGGTGCCGATGGCCGCCTGCTTCCAGGTGAACCGGGCCAGCACCCGGGCGCGGCCCGCGGCGCCGAGCCGGGCCCGCAGCTCCGGGTCGCCGAGCAGCCGGGCGAGCGCCGCGGCCAGGGCCCCGGCGTCGGCGGGCTCCACGGCCAGACAGGTCTCGCCGTCCGGGCCCGCGACCTCGGGGATCGCACCGCCGGTGGTCGCGACGAGCGGGGTGCCGGTGGCCATGGCCTCCGCGGCGGGCAGCGAGAACCCTTCGTACAGCGAGGGGACGCAGGCGACCTCTGCGCTGCGCACCAGATCCACGAGTTCGGCGTCGCTGATGCCCTTGACGAACCGGACGGCGTCCTCGAGTCCGAACCGCTCGATGGCCTGCGCGACGGGTCCGTCCTCGGCCCGTTTGCCGACGACCACGAGGTGCGCCCGCGGGTTCTCGGTACGGAGTTTGGCGAGCGCCTCGACGAGGTGGACGAGGCCCTTCAGCGGGACGTCGGCGCTGGAGGTGGTGACGATCCGGCCGGGCACCTCGGCGACCGACGGGTCGGGCGACCACAGGTCGGTGTCCGCGCCGATGTGCACGACATGGATCCGGTCCTGCCGCACCCCGAGATGGTCGACGATCTCCTGCTTGGAGGAGCCGGAGACGGTGAGCACCGACGGCAGCCGGCGCGCGACCCGCTTCTGCATGCGGGTGAAGGCGTACCAGCGGCGTACGGAGGCGCGGCGGCGACGGCTGTCGGCGGCGTCCAGCTCCAGCTGCCGGTCGACGGTGATGGGGTGGTGAATGGTGGTGACGAGCGGGGCCCCGAGGTCCGCCAACAGCCCGTACCCGAGGGTCTGGTTGTCGTGGACGACGTCGAACTCGCCGCGACGAGCGGCGAGATGGCGGCGGACACGGAGGCTGAAGGTGAGTGGTTCCGGGAAGCCGCCGGTCCACATGGTGGCGACCTCGGCGGCGTCGATCCAGTCCCGGTACTCGCCGCGCTTCGGGGTGCGGAACGGGTCGGGCTGGCGGTAGAGGTCCAGGCTCGGCAACTCGGTGAGCGGCACGCCCTCGTCGAGTACGGGGTAGGGCTGGGCACCGATCACTTCGACGCTGTGGCCGAGGCGGGCGAGCTCGCGGCCCAGGTGACGTACGTACACGCCCTGGCCGCCGCAGAACGGGTTGCCCTTGTAGGTGAGGAGTGCGATGCGCAACGGTCGCCCGTCGGCGGCGGCCGACGTGTCGCTGCCCGTGCGGGGGCCCGTCTCTATGGCCTCAGCGGTCACACTCGGCCCCCTTCTCACTGCGTGTTCGCCGGAGCGTAACCGCTCACGCTAATCTAGAACAAGTTTCAGACTGGATCGTTCAATGAGCTACGAATCTACCGGCAGGTAGCGTCGACGCAACGGCCGGATCAGGTGATTCGCGCCACGACCGGCACCCTGGCATGCTGTGCGCCGCCGGGAGCCCACGCACCTCCCTCCGGTTGCGGACAGAAGCCATGGATGGGGACACATGACAGCGGAAGCCAAGCCGGCATCGCCGCCCCTGACGGAACGGCAGGAGGCCCGCCGCCGCCGCATCCTGCACGCCAGCGCCCAGCTCGCCAGCAGGGGCGGATTCGAGGCGGTGCAGATGCGCGAGGTGGCGGAGGCCGCCGGGGTCGCCCTGGGCACGCTGTACCGGTACTTCCCGTCCAAGATCCATCTGCTGGTCGCCACCATGCAGGACCAGCTCCAGCACATGCACGGGACGCTGCGCAAACGGCCTCCGGCCGGGGACGACGCGGCGCAGCGGGTCGCCGACACACTGATGCGGGCGTTCCGCGCGCTGCAGCGCGAGCCGCATCTGGCGGATGCCATGGTGCGGGCGCTGACCTTCGCGGACCGCAGCGTGAGCCCCGAGGTGGACACCGTCTCGCGGCTCACGACGGCGATCATCCTGGACTCGATGGGACTGGAGCATCCGACGCCCGAGCAACTGTCCGCGGTCCGGGTCATCGAGCACACCTGGCACTCGGCGCTGATCACCTGGCTGTCGGGGCGGGCGTCGATCGCCCAGGTGAAGATAGACATCGAGACGGTGTGCCGGCTGATCGACGTGACGACACCCCCGGACCCTTCGGACACTTAGGGGCTGTCCGGGCGATCGCCGGCGTCCGACGGGCCGGGGCCGGGTGGGGCTGTCCCCGCCTGCCCCCGCCTGCCGCCCCATGTGCGGTCGCCACATGCGCACCGCCTCAGGTGGGGCGCCCTGCACCATGTCGACGGTGCCACGGTGTTCATACGGTTCGGCGACATCACAGGAATCCCGCCGAGGAGCCGGTCACCATGCGTCGCAGAGCCACAGGCACCGTCCAGCACCGCAGATCCCTCTCCGCCGTCGTCACCCTGGCCGCCGCAGGACTCCTGCTGGCCGGCTGCACCGCCGCCGGAAAGGCGGGCGAGGCGGACTCCGCGTCCGGCAAGCGCGCATAGGGCCAGACCGTCAAGGTGGGGCTGGTCTACTCCCGGACCGGGCTGCTCGCGGACTACGGGAAGCAGTACCGCGACGGGTTCATGGCAGGCCTGGACTACGCGACGCACGGCACCGGCAAGGTCGCCGGGCACCGTATCGAGGTCACCGAGCAGGACGACGCGGGCGACCCGGGCAAGGCGGTCTCCGCCGCGAAGAACCTGATCGGCAAGGGCTACAAGGTGCTGGCCGGGACCACGGACTCCGGGGTCGCCCTGCAGATGGCGCCGCTCGCCGCTCAGAACAAGGTCCTGTACGTCAGCGGGCCCGCCGCCACCGACGCCGTGACCGGGATCAACGACTACACGTTCCGCTCCGGCCGGCAGTCCTACCAGGACATCCTCACCGCCGGGGCGATGCTCGGCGAGGCCGAGGGCAAGAAGGTCACCGTGCTGGCCCAGGACTCCACGTTCGGCCAGGCCAACGTCGCCGCGGTGAAGGCCGTCCTCGGTGGCAAGGGCGCGACGGTGGGCTCCGTGCTCGCCCCGCCGAGCGCCACGGACCTGACCCCGTTCGCCCGACAGGTGAAGGCCGCCGGTCCGGATCTGGTCTTCGTGGCCTGGGCGGGTTCCACCGCCCCCGCGCTGTGGACCGCGCTGGACCAGCAGGGTGTGCTGGGCGCGTCCAAGGTCGTCACCGGACTGGCCGGCACCGCCTCCTACCCGATCTTCGGCGCCGCCGGTTCCAAGGTCTCGTTCCTGGCGCACTACTTCCCCGGTGCGGGCGGCGGCAACGCCGTGGAGAAGTCGATGCTGGACTCGGTGACCAAGGCGGGCGGCACCCCTGACCTGTTCACGCCTGACGGCTTCACCGCCGCGCAGATGATCGTGCACGCGGTGGAGGAGGGCAGCGCCACCGATCCCGCCGCCATGGTGAAGGCCCTGGAGGACTGGACCTTCGACGGGGTGAAGGGCAAGGAGCAGGTCCGGGCCGAGGACCACGCCCTGATTCAGCCGATGTTCGTGGCGAAGCTGACGGGGAAGGGCGCCAACGCCGAGCCGAAACTGGTGACCACCGAGCCGATGGACAAGGTGGCACCGCCCGCGAAGCCCTCGGCGGGCTGACCGATGGCCGCACCGGACATCACGACGGAACACGGGAGCGGGGCGCGGACCACCGCCCCCGTGCTCCGGCTGGCCGGCCTCGGCTGGGGCGTCGGCGGCGCGACCATCGTCGAGGACATCACGCTGGACGTCCTCGAGGGCGAGTTCCTCGCCTTCATCGGCCCCAACGGGGCGGGCAAGACCTCACTGTTCAACCTGATCAGCGGGTTGACCACGGCCACCTCGGGCACCATCGCGCTGGACGGTACGGACATGACAGGCCGGCCCGCGCACGCCCGGGCCCGGTGCGGGATCGGCCGGACGTTCCAGACGTCCAGCCTGTGGCCGGGGATGACCGTGGCCGACCATGTCCGGCTGGCCGCGCAGGCCGCCCGGGGCGGTTCGTACCGCGTGTGGCGGCGCGCTTCTCCGTACACCGAGGACGTACGCGGCGTACTGGAGCGCACCGGGCTCGGCCACCGCGCCGGGGTCCTGGCGTCCGAGCTGTCGCACGGCGAGAAGCGGAAGCTGGAGCTGGCGGTGCTGCTGGTGGGAGAGCCGCGGCTGATCCTGCTCGACGAGCCGATGGCAGGAGTGAGCGCGGAGGAGGTCCCTGCGCTCACCGACCTGATCCGCACCCTGCACCGGGACGAGGGCCGCACCGTCCTCATGGTCGAGCACCACATGGACGTCCTGCTGGGGCTGGCCGACCGGCTCGCCGTGATGCACCACGGCCGGCTGCTTGCGCTGGACACCCCCGAGGCCGTGACCGCCGACCCGACCGTGCAGCAGGCGTACCTCGGGGAGGGGCTGTGACGACCGGAACGCTTCTCGCCGTACGGGACCTGCGGGTCCTCATCGGCGGCCGGCACATCCTGCACGGGGTGGACCTCGACGTCGCCCGGCACGGGGTGACCGCGCTCCTCGGCCGGAACGGCGCCGGGAAGACCACGACCGTACGCGGCATTCTCGGCCTCGTCCCGCGCACCGGCAGCGTCCGGCTCGACGGCGAGGAGACCGTGGCACTGCCCACCCACACGCTGGTCCGGCGGGGCATCGGCTACGCCCCCGAGGACCGCGGTGTCTTTGCCGGGCTGACCGTGGCGGAGAACCTGCGGCTGGCCGAGCGGCGCGGGGCGGGTGAGCCGGCGTACCCGCTCGTCCATGAACTCTTCCCCGAACTGAAGCGCCGGGAAAGGCAGTTGGCGGGGACGCTGTCCGGCGGTCAGCAGCAGATGGTCGCCATCGGCCGCACCCTCCTCAACGGCAACCGGCTGATCATCGCCGACGAACCCACCAAGGGACTGGCCCCCAAGGTGGTCACCGAGGTCGCCGAAGTGCTGGAGCGGGCCGCCGAGGCCGTGCCGGTGTTGCTCGTGGAGCAGAACCTCGCCGTCGTACGGCGCCTGGCCGCGCACTGCACCGTGCTCGCCGACGGCCGAACCGCCCATCAGGGCCCGGCCGGTGAGCTGCTGAGCGATGCGGAGGCGGCGCGCCGGCTGCTGGGCGTGGGGCACGGCCCGGCCACCGAAGCACCTTCCGTGGAGGCGGATTCCTGATGTCCACCGTCGTTCTGCTCACCATGACCGGACTCGGTCTGGGAGCGCTCTACTTCCTGATCGCCTCCGGGCTCTCGCTGATCTTCGGCCTGATGGATGTGCTCAACTTCGCGCACGGCGCGCTGCTTTCCATCGGCGCGTACGGCACCTGGTGGGCGGCGTCCGGGAACCTGCCGGGCGCGGGCCCGGGCGGCGCGGGCTTCGTCCTCGCGGTCCTCTTCGGTACGACGGTGGGCACCGTCGCCGCCGTGGTGCTGGAGCTCGCCGTCGTCCGCCCGCTGTACACCCGGCCGCGCGAGCAGGTGCTCGCCACGGTCGGGGTGGGGCTCGCCGTCCCGGCGCTGCTGTCGGGCATCTGGGGCTCGGACGCGCGGCCCTTCCCCGGGCCCGAGGCACTGTCCGGCACCTTCTCCCTGCTGGGCGCGGAAGTTCCGGTCAACCGCCTGGTGCTGGTCGCGGCCGCGGTTGTGGTGCTGGTCGCGCTGCGGCTCTTCCTCGGGCGGACCCGGCACGGACTGGTCGTACGGGCGGGGGTCGAGGACCGGGCGATGGTGGCCGCGCTCGGCATCGACGTACGGAAGGCGTTCACCCTCGTCTTCGCGATCGGCGGCTCGGCCGCCGCACTCGGCGGGGCGCTCGGCGGGCTGTACTTCGGCTCGGTCGACCCCCGGCAGGGCACCTCGCTGCTGATCTTCGCGTTCGTCGTGGTGGTCACCGGCGGCATGGGTTCGGTGACCGGCGCCGCCGTGGCGTCCGTCGTGATCGGCCTGGTCCAGCAGTTCGCCAACTACTACACCGCAGCGGGCCTCGGCGACCTGGCCGTCGTCGTCCTGCTCGCCGCGCTGCTGCTCGTACGGCCGCGCGGACTGACCGGGAGGCTCGCGTGAGCACCGTGACCGGGACACCCGACCGCACGAGCGGAACACCGGCGGCGCCGTCCGACGCGCCGGCCGGCGCCGGCACGGCCCGGCTGCTGCGCTGGTGGCCGGCCGCCGTGCTGGCGGTGCTGATCGTCGTGCCGTACAGCGCGCTGCCGCTGCCGGGCCTGCTCGACGGCCCCGTCGGTAGTGCGGGAAGCCTGCAACTCCTCGCCACCTGCCTGCTGTTCGGCGCCCTGGCCACCGGTTACGACCTGCTGCTCGGCCGTACCGGGCTGCTCTCCTTCGGGCATGCGCTGTACTTCGCCGCGGGCAGCTACGCCACCAACACGATCATGCTGGAGGCCGGTCTGCCGCTCGCCGTCTCGGCCCTGGTCGGCGTCTGCTTCGGGATCGCGCTCGCACTGGTGCTGGGGTCGGTGAGCCTGCGGGTCACCGGCATCGGCTTCTCCATGGTGACGCTGGCCTTCGCCCAGGCGGGCTCGATCCTGGTCTCCCGCAACCCCGGCGGCTTCACCGGTGGCGAGGAGGGCCGGGCCGCGCCCGCCGAGCTGCTGCCGTCCGGGTTCGTGGGCATCGAGCACACGGCCAACCTGTACTGGGTCGCGCTCGGCTATCTGGTGCTCACCCTGGCCGTTGTCCACTGGGCGGTCCGCTCCCCGACCGGGCGGGTCTGGGAGGGCATCAAGGAGAACGAGCGCCGGGTGGAGGTGCTGGGGCTGAAGCCGTACGGCTTCAAGCTGACGGCCTTCGTCCTGGCCGGTGCGCTGGCCGCGCTCGGCGGACTCGTCCATCTGCTGCTCACCGGCGGCTCCACACCCCAGACGACGACATCGGACTTCACACTGTCGCTGCTGGTGATGGTGGTGCTGGGCGGGTCGGGTACCCGCTGGGGGCCGATGGTCGGCGGAATCCTGTACACATGGGCCGATCACCGGCTCGGCGATCTCGCCGGCTCGGGTGCGGTCGCCGACCTGCCGGCGGTGCTGCGGGTGCCGCTCTCCCAGCCGCTGTTCCTCCTCGGTGTGCTGTTCGTGGCCGTGGTACATCTGCTGCCGGGCGGGCTGGCACGGCTGCCGTCCCGGCTGGGCTCCGCACTCCGTGCACCCAGAGGCGCAATCAGAGAGGGCGCAGCCGCCCGGAAGGAGAACCGGCGCTCATGACCCCGTACGAAGAGATACGTGTCCCGGTTGCCGGGGGCGAGCTGGCGGCGCTGCGCTGGCCGGCCCGGGAGCCCGGTGCGCCGGTGGTCGTGGCCCTGCACGGCATCACGGCCAACGCGCTCTCCTGGGGCACGGTCGCCGGGCTGCTGGCCGGACGGGTCACGCTGATCGCTCCGGATCTGCGCGGCCGGGCGGCGAGCGCCGGGCTGCCGGGACCGTACGGGATCGCGGCGCACGCCGATGACGTCGCCGCGCTGACCGGGGCGCTCGGCCTGGACCGGGTGGTGCTGGCCGGTCACTCGATGGGCGCGTTCGTCGCGGCCCTGGCCGCCGTACGGCATCCGGACCGGTTCGGTCCGCTGCTGCTCGTCGACGGCGGCGTCGGCTTCCCGGCCCCCACCCATCTGTCCCCGGACGAACTCATGACGGCGGTGATCGGCCCGGCCATGGACCGGCTGTCGATGACGTTCCCCGACCGCGCCGCCTACCGGGCGTTCTGGCAGGCGCACCCCGCGTTCGCCGGGGACGCCTGGTCGCCGGAGGTCGATGCGTACATCCAGCGCGACCTGGCGGGCGACGAGCCGACGATGCACTCCACCTGCCGGACCGAGGCGGTGCGCACGGACGGGATCGGCCTCTTCGACGACGAAGTGCTGTCGGCCGTAAGGAAGTTGCCCGTGCCGGCGACGCTGCTGTGGGCGGCGCGCGGCCTGATGGACGAGGAGCAGGGACTGTACGACGAGAAGCGACTGGCGGCGGCCGGTCTCGGGGACACGTGGGTGGAGCCGGTGGCGGTGCCGGACGTCAACCACTACACGGTGCTCACCGGGGACAAGGGCGGCCGGGAGATCGCCACACGAATGATGGCGCTGTCGACCCGGCCGAGCCCGTCCGGCGATTGAGGACAACGCGGTAGCCGGCCACCCGGGCCGGCTACCGCTCCTGCCCACCCGCCAACAAGTTCAACCGCAGCGCCAGCTGAAGCTCCAGCGCCCGGTCCGGCTCGTTCCAGTCCCGCCCCAGCAGCACCTGGATCCGCTCCAACCGCTGCACCACGGTATTGACGTGCACGTGAAGCTCGTCCTTGGCGCGAATGAGGCTGCCACCGGCACCGAAGTACGCGCTCAGCGTGCGCACGAGATGGGTGCCACGCTGGGCGTCGTACCGCAGCAGCGGACCCAGCGTCGCGTTGACGAAGCCGTCTACATCCTGCGCGTTGCCCAGCACCACGCCGAGGAAGCCGAGTTCGTCGACGCACACGCCCTCACCCGTACGCCCCAGCACCCGCATCGCACGCAGGCAGCGGGCGGCCTCCCGGTAGGCGGCGGCCAGCTCGCGCGGGCCGCGGGCCGGCCCGGTGGCGGCAACGGTGACGGGGGCCTGGACGAGCTGGCCGAGCTGGGCCGCCGCCGCCCGCGCCGCGTCACCGGCGCCCGCATCCTCGTCGCCGCACGCGACCAACAGCACCACCGTGCCCGCGTGTTCGGCGCTCACCCCGTGGATGTCCCCGCCGAACAGGTAGCGCAGAGCGGCTGCGCACAGCTTCTCCCGGGCGCTCGCCTCGGCCACCAGCAGCAGATGCGGGCGGTCCAGGTCGATGCCCAGGCGGCGGCCGCGCTCGGCGAGTCCGGCCGGGTCGCGTTCCACGTCGGTGAGCAGGTCGGTGATCAGCTCGCCGCGTATCCGGTTCTCGGTCTCGGCGACCGTGCGCCGCAGCAGGAGAAGGAGACCGGTGACCACGGCGGCGCGTTCGAAGAGCCGCCGGTCGGAGTCGTCGAGCCGGCCGCGCTGGTGCAGAACCAGTTGGGCCAGGAGTTCCTGCCCGGCAAGTACGGCGCAGATCCACCGGCCGTCGCGGTGCACGGCGCGCGCTCCGGTGCGGGACTCCTCGGCGGTCTCGGCCAGCCACCCGGCGTCCATGCTGTCGGCGGCGAGGCCGGTGCCGTCGGGCCGGACGGCCGCCAGCGGTCGCCCGCCCGGGTCGTGAATGGTGAGCGGGGAGTCCAGCAGCCCCGCGACGGCCGTCGCGACGTCCTTGACGTCACCGCCGCGCAGCACCAGGTCGGTCAGCCGGTCGTGCGCCTCCTCGGCCCGCTGCATGGCGGCCGAGTGCTCCCGCACCGCGGCGTTGGCCTCGGCCAGCTCGGCGTTGGCGCCGGCGAGTTCGTCGAGGGCCGAGCGGGTGTCGGCAAGAGCGCGGGCGGTGTCGATCGCGATCGCGGCGTGTGCGGCGAGCGAGCAGAGCAGGGCGACCTCGTCGGGGCTGAAGACGCGCGGCGCGCGGTCGGCGGCGAAGAGGACTCCGATGACTTTCCCCGTGCCGCCGCGGCTGGAGCCGAGGAGCAGGGGCACGCCCAGAATGGCGACGAGTCCCTCGTCCAGGACGCCGGCGTTGATGTTGCGGGTGTGGCGGAAGCGGTTGTCGGTGCGGTAGTCGGGGGTCGCGTACGGGCTCGCGGTCTGGGCGACCAGACCACCGAGCCCTTCGCCGAGCTCCAGTCGCAGCCGCTGGAAGAGGACCGACACCGAACCGTCGGTCACCCGCATATAGGTGTCGCCCGCCTCCTCGTCGGGGAGGGTGAGATACGCCGTGTCCGTGCCGAGCAGCATCCTGGCCCGCCGGACGATCGCCTTCAGCACGTCGTCCAGATCGCGGGAGGCCGCCAGATCGCCCGCGGTGTCGAAGAGCGCGGTGAGCTGGAGCTCACGGCGCCGGTGCTGGCGCAGGGCACCCCTGATCCGCAGCGCGGTGGCGGTGGCCCGCTCCACCTCGGCGAGATCGCCCGCGGGCACACCGGCGGCCCGCGCCTCGGAGGAGACGGCTCCCAGCGCCTCGGCGGGAGCGTCCTCGGTCAGCAGGTCGAGGAGGCGTCGCAGGTGGGGCGCGGCGGAGGGGGGCGGTGCAGACATGGGCGGCCATCGTTCGTCGGGGGATTCGAGGTGTACCTGGAGAGTGTCAGTGAGCGGTCCAGCCGCCGTCCATCGCGAGCGAGGTGCCGGTGATGTGCCCGGTGTGCGGTCCGCACAGCCACAGCACCGCCTCGGCGACCTCCCGGGGTTCGATGAGCCGCTTGATGGCGCTGCGTTCCAGCATCACCTTGCCCACCACTTCCTCCTCCGAGATGCCGTGCGTACGGGCCTGGTCGGCGATCTGGTTCTCGACGAGCGGGGTGCGCACGTAGCCGGGGTTGACGCAGTTGCTGGTCACCCCGTGCGGTGCTGCTTCGAGAGCGACCACCTTGCTGAGTCCTTCCAGTGCGTGCTTGGCCGATACGTACGCCGATTTGTAGGGGCTGGCGCGCAGCCCGTGGACGGACGAAATGTTGACGACGCGCCCCCAGCCGCGTTCGTACATGCCGGGCAGGGTGCGGCGCAAGATGCGAAACGGTGCTTCCACCATGACGCGGTGGATCAGCGCGAAGCGGTCCGGCGGAAACTCGTGCACGGGAGCGACGTGCTGCAGCCCCGCGTTGTTGACCACCAGGTCGGCGTCGTCCGGCAGAGTGTCGACCGCCTCGGGTACGGACAGGTCGACCACCCAGGCCGTTCCGCCGATCCGCTCCGCCAGGCTCTTGGCAGCGTCGGCGGCCTTGTCCACCACGTACACATGGGCACCCGCCGCGGCGAGTGCCTCGGCGCAGGCCTGCCCGATGCCGCTCGCCGCACCGGTCACCAGAGCGGTGCGCCCGGCCAGGAACGGATCTGCGGGCGACGGCGACGGAGCGGCGGCGCGGGGCGGGGGGACGGTGAGCGGCGCGGGCCCGTGGACCGGGCTCTGGGGAGTCTCCATGGTCGTCACCGTAAGGAGGTCGAAGCCCACGTCACACGGGGTCGGTGCACACACCGTCGTACGTCGCCATGGTGGCGGCGTACATGGTGCGGGGCGGTGCCGCGACCGTCGGTGTCCGTCGTCGGCCCGGGTCGGCCCCTGGGTCCGACGACAGGCACTCAGTGGGCGGCGTCCAGCGTCGCCCGCTGCTGCGCCGTCAGCGCCAGGTCCACCGCGGCCAGGCTCTCGTCCAGCTGCGCCACCGAGGAGGCGCCGACCAGCGGGACGACCGGGACCTCGCCGCCGATGAGCCAGGCCAGGACCACCTGGTTGACGGTCGCCCCGGTCTCCTCGGCCACCGCCCGCAGCGCCGCCTGCCGCGCCCGCGTGCCCGGGTGGTCGAACTCCGGACCGAGCGGCTTGTCCGCCCGGACGTAGGCGCCGGCCAGCAGCGGCGAGTAGGAGATGACGATCCCGTCGCCGACACCGCGGCTCCGGCGCCAGTGGCCGAGCAGCTGCTCGCTCTCCCCGCCCTGACTGCCGTCGACCCAGAACGCGTAGTTGTTCGACGTGTCGATGAAGGTGCCGCCTGCCTCGGCATACCGGTCGAGGATGGCGAACGATGTCGCTTCGTCCGTGATCGTGCCCATCAGCATGGCGCCGAGACTGAGCACGCTCACCTCGCGTCGGGTCTTCGGGTCCGTGCCGATCGTGCGTTAGCGCATGGTGGTCTCCCGCCCAACAGCCCGTCGCGGGTTCGGGCGTTGCTGACCGGGAGTCTGCATCTTCGAGCGCGCTCGATGTCCATCTCCGCTCCCCGTGGCCGCTCGCGGCGCAAGAGCCGCGCCGCACACAGCGGGGCCCGAGGGATGTCAGTCCGCCCCATGGGCCGGGGCGGCCCGGACTCGTAGGTTCCGGCAGCAGTCCGCATGTCCGCACGCCCGCACGTTCCGAACAGGGAGGCCCCCCGTGCGCCCATCGATCCTGCGACGCCTGCTACGGCGCGTCGCGTCCACGGTTGTCCTCGGCGTCGTCGCGGCGACGCTGAGTACCGTGGGCGCCGCCCTGCCCGCCGCTGCCGCCGGCGGCCTGCAGCAGGTCACCGGCTTCGGCACGAACCCCGGCAACCTGCAGATGTACGAGTACGCCCCCGCCGATCTGCCTGCGGGCGCACCCCTGGTGATCGCCCTGCACGGCTGTACGCAGACGGCCAACGACTACTACACCAACTCGGGCTGGCCGAAATACGCCGACCTGTGGAAGTTCGCCGTGGTCTTCCCGCAGACCACGTCCGCCAACAACTCGCTCTCCTGCTTCGGCTGGTTCGATCCGGCCGAGGACACCCGGGGCAAGGGCGAGGCCGCCTCCATCGTGCAGATGGTGGAGCACGCGAAGCAGCAGTACGGCTCCGACGGGCGCCGGGTGTACGTGACCGGACTGTCGGCGGGCGGCGGGATGACCGCCGATCTGCTGGCGGCCTACCCGGACGTGTTCGCGGGCGGTTCCGTGGCGTCCGGCCTGCCCGCCCAGTGCGCCACCAGCCAGGCCGCCGCCTCCGGCTGCCAGACGGGCCCGCAGAAGCTCACCCCCGCCCAGTGGGGCGACAAGGTCCGCGCCGGCTACCCCGGCTACACCGGCCCCTGGCCGCGGGTCGCCATCTGGCAGGGCACGTCCGACTACACGGTGTACCCCGCCAACGCCACCGCGCTGCGTGACCAGTGGACCAATGTGTGGGGCATCGGCCAGACCCCGTCCAGCACCGACACCCTCCCCGGCAACACCACCCGGAGCATCTACAACGACGCCTCCGGGAAGCCCGCGGTGGAGACGTACTCGATCTCCGGCATGGGCCACGGCCTGGCCGTCTCCCCCGGCTCGGGAACCGATCGGTGCGGGTCCACGGCCGCGTACTTCCTGAACTCGATCTGCTCGTCGTACTACACCGGCATCTTCTGGGGGCTGGACCAGGGCGCACCCGGCGGCGGCGAGAACCCCCTCCCGGCCCCCTCCGGTCTGACGGTCACCGGCGTCACGGGCACCAGCGCCTCGCTGTCCTGGAGCGCGGTCCCGGAGGCCTCCTCGTACGCCGTCTACCGCAACGGCACCGAGGTCGGCCGGCCCACGTCGACGGCGTTCACCGACACGGGGCTGTCCGCCGGGACCGCGTACCGCTACACGGTGGCGGCCGTCGACGGATCGGGCACGGCCGGTACCGTCTCGGCCGCGGTGACGGCGACCACGACCGGCGGGACGGGCGGCGGCGCCTGCTACACGGCGACCAATTACGCCCAGGTGGCGGCGGGCAGGGCGCACACGACGGGCGGCTATGTGTACGCCAACGGCTCGGAGCAGAACATGGGTCTGTACAACGTGTTCGTCACACACACCCTGAGGGAGTCACCGGCGGGCTACTTCGTGATCGCCGACACCGGCTGCACGCCGTAGCACCCGGCCGTCGGCGGTGCGGCCCGACGGTCCCGCGTCGGGCCGCACCTCGCGCTCACGTTCCCGCCGGAGGACGGAGGCCTCAGTCCTCCGGCGGGAACACCACCTCGCCCGAGTCGAGCAGCGTCAGCGTGATCGCCTCGACGGGACACCCCTCCGCCGCCGCGAGCACCTGCTCGTTGGCGTCGGTCTCCGGGGCGTCCGGGTGCGACTGCCGGGCGGAGTCCAGCCGGAAGCCGTCCGGAGCGTGGTTCACACACATCCCGGAGCCGATGCAGACGCTCCGGTCGACCTCCACACGCCAGCGGTCCCCCATCACGCCTCCTGCGGTCCGGGCTGCGCGGGCTGGTACCCGGCGGGCAGATGAATCATCTTGTGCTCGAAGTACTCGCCGTACCCCTCGGGTCCGAACTCCCGTCCCAGACCGGAATTCTTGTAGCCGCCGAACGGTCCGAGCATGTCGAGACTGAACGTGTTGACGCTGTACGTGCCGGTCCTGACGCGGCGGGCGATATCGATGCCGCGCTCGGTGTCGGCAGTCCAGACGCTGCCGCTGAGCCCGTACTCCGAGTCGTTGGCGATCTGCACCGCCTCCGTCTCGTCGCCGTACGGCAGCAGACAGATGACCGGGCCGAAGATCTCCTCGCGGGCGATGCGCATGGAGTTGTCGACGGAGCCGAAGAGGGTCGGCTCCACATACCAGCCGCGCTCCTGGGAGGCCGGACGGCCGCCGCCCGTAAGGATCTTGGCGCCTTCCTCCTGGCCGATCCGGATGTAGTCGAGGGAGCGCTGCTGCTGACGCCGCGCGACCAGTGGGCCGAGTTCGGTGGCGGGGTCGAGCGGGTCGCCGACCTTCAGCGCACCCGCCGCGGCGGCGAACGCCTCGGCGATCTCGTCGTAGCGGGAGTGCGGGACGAGAATGCGGGTCTGGGCGACACACGCCTGGCCGTTGATCATCCAGGCGAACGGGACGATGCCCGCGACGGCCACGCCGAGATCGGCGTCCGGGAGGATGACGGCGGCGGACTTGCCGCCCAGCTCCAGGGTGACCCGGGTGAGGCCCCGGGAAGCTACCTCCATGACCCGGCGGCCGGCTGCGACGGAGCCGGTGAACGACACCTTGTCGACGCCCGGATGCCCGACCAGGTACTCACTGACCTCGCGGTCCGCCGGAAGGATCGACAGCACGCCTTCGGGGAGTCCGGCCTCGGCGGCGATCTCGGCCAGGATGTAGGCGTCCAGGGGCGATTCGGGCGAGACCTTGAGGACGGCCGTGCAGCCGGCCAGCAGCGCGGGCGCGAGTTTGGCGGCGGCGGTGAACTGCGGGACATTCCACGGCACGACGGCCGCGACGACGCCGACCGGCTCCCGGCGCACCAGCAGCGGGCCGAGGACGCCGTCGCGGCGCTCCTCGTACGGGAAGGTGCGGGCGACGGTGATCGCCGCGTCCCACACCATCATCGCGGCGAGCGCCTGCACCATCACACTGGAGCTGTACGGGGTTCCGTTCTCGGAGCTGATGACGCGGGCGATCTCCTCGTACCGCACGGCGAACGCGTCCTTGATCCGTGTGATCACCTGGATCCGCTCGTCGAGGGACGTCCGCGGCCAGGGCCCTTCGTCGAAGGCCCGGCGGGCGGCGGCGACGGCCCGGTCCACATCCGCCTCGCAGGCGTGCGGCACCCGGCCGATGACCTGCTCGGTGTGGGGCGATATCACCTCGATGACGTCCCGGCCGAGCGGATCGACCAACTCCCCGCCGATGAACAGTTTTCCGTGTTCGACAAGCTCGGTCATGGCTGCTGCCTCCCGCGACCCGGCACGTACCGACTCCGCACCTGACTTCATACCTGACTCTGTGTCAGAACTGATACCAGTTCCAGTTCCAGGAGTCCACGGCCCCGACAGCGATCGGCCTCCGGCGAATAGTCGACCGGGGCTACTACTGGAACGAGTTCTCGTTACAGTGGGTGCGGCGCAGCAAGCCGTACGCCGGGACGAGAGATGGGGACCTCATGGCACAGGTGACCGACCACGGCGGCGGCGTGTGGTCCATCAAGGTCCCCATCCCGGACAACCCGCTCGGCCACACCCTGGTGCACGTCCTGGACACCGACCGCGGCCCGGCCCTGATCGACACCGGCTGGGACGACCCGGAGGCCTGGGACACCCTGGTCGCAGGCCTCACCGCCATCGGTGTCGGCATCACCGACATCCATGGCGTGGTCATCACCCACCACCACCCCGATCACCACGGCCTCTCCGGTCAGGTCCGCGCAGCGTCCGGGGCCTGGATCGCGATGCATGCCGCGGACACCGCGATCGTGCGCCGCACCCGCGAGTCCGAACCGGGCACCTGGCTGGCCTACCTGGCGGCGAAACTCACCGCGGTCGGCGCCCCCGAGGACCACATCGCCCCGCTGCGCGCCGCCCGCACCAGCGGGCGGATGCGCACCCTGCCCGGCCTGCGCGCCGCCCTCCCGGACCGCGAGATCGTCCCCGGAGAGCTGCTCGACCTGGCAGGCCGCCGGCTCCGGGCGGTCTGGACGCCCGGCCACACCCCCGGCCACGTCTGCCTCCACCTCGAGGAGGATCACCCGGCCCGTCTCCCCGGCCACGGCCGGCTCTTCTCCGGCGACCATCTGCTGCCCGGGATCAGCCCGCACATCGGCCTGTACGAGGACCCGGACGATGCGACGGCCACCGACCCGCTGGGCGACTACCTCGACTCGCTGGAACGCATCGGCCGGCTGGGGGTCGCCGAGGTGCTGCCCGCCCACCAGCACGCGTTCCCGGACGCCGCCGGGCGCGTACAGGAACTCCTCGACCACCACGAGGAGCGGCTGACCCGCCTGCTCGCACTGCTCGCCACCCCGCTGACGCCATGGCAGCTGGCCGAGCGGATGGAGTGGAACCGGCCGTGGGAACAGATCCCGCACGGCTCACGGAACATCGCGGTCTCCGAGGCCGAGGCCCATGTCCGCCGGCTGGTGAAGCTGGGGCGCGCGGAAGTGGTGACGGGGAGCGCCCCCGTGACGTACATCGCAGTGTGACGGGTGCGCCCACCGGCGCCCCTTTTCGGCACCCATCGGGGCGCTCAGCACCACTGGCGGACCGTGCAGAGCCTCTGCAGGCGACCCGTCCCGCGTGCGGTTTTGCACGTCCGTGGGGTATTGACTTCCCTCATTCAAACCGGTTTAGTGACGCTCACTGGATCACTTAAACCGGTTTAGTACGGGCTCACCCGCTGCCGGTCGGACTTCCCTCGAGGAGGCGTCATGGGGCAGCGGCCCACCATCGCTGATGTCGCGCGGCGCGCAGGCGTCTCCCGCAGTTCGGTGTCCTTCGCGCTCAACAACCGCCCCGGTCTGGCCAAGGAGACCAAGGCGCGCATCCTGGCCGCCGCCGAGGAGCTCGGCTGGGCGCCGAGCCGTCCGGCGCGGGCCCTGTCGCTCGGCAAAGCGGGTGCCGTCGGTCTGGTGGTGACCCGCGAGCCGGGACTCATCGGCGCAGACCCCTTCTTCCCGGCCTTCATCGCCGGCGTGGAGTCCGTCCTCGCCGAGCGCGGCGACGGCCTGGTCCTGCATGTCACCCCGGCCGACAAGGAACGCAGCGTGTACGAGCGCCTCGCGGCCGACCGTCGCGTCGACGGTGTCCTGCTGACCGACGTCCGTCAGGACGACCCGCGCCCGGCCCTGCTGACCGCACTCCGCCTGCCCGCCGTCACCGTGGGCCGCCGCGGCTGGGCGGACGGGCTGTGCGCGGTCGAGCTCGACGACCGGCCGGCGTTCGTCACCGCGATCCGGCGCCTGGCCGAGCTGGGCCACCGCCGGATCGCCCATGTGGAGGGCCCCCAGGAGTACCGGCACGCACAGCGGCGCCGCGCCGCCTGGGCAGACACCCTCCGCGAACTCGGTCTGCCCGAAGGTCCGTTGCGCGCCGGCGGATTCACCGCCGACGGCGGCGCCGCGGCCACCCGCGAGCTGTTGGCACTCGACGAGCCGCCCACCGCGATCGTCTACGGCAACGACCTGGCGGCCACCGCCGGCCTGGCCGTGGCCCAGGAGCTCGGAGTCCCGGTCCCCGACCGGCTGTCCATCGTGGGCTACGACGACACGTTGCTTGCCCGGTACACCCACCCGCCCCTCACCTCCGCCCGCGTGGACGCACAGGGCTGGGGAGCAGCGGCCGCCCGCGCACTCGACGCGGTGATCGCCGACGGCAACGCCCCCGATGTGGAGCTGCCGCCCGCCGAATTCCTGCCACGAGGCTCGATCGGTCCCGCCCCGCGCGACTAGGCGCGACCGGTCCGGTCCAAGAAGTGGCGGGGTATCCGCCCGGCAGCGAAGCCGGGCACGCACAGTTCGGAGACACTCATGCTGAGGAGAACGGCGTACGCGCTGCTCGTACTCGCGTTGTCGGCCACGGCAACGGCCTGCGCCCGGTCGGGGCCCGACACGGCCACCGCTGCCGCGTCGCGCGGTCCGATCACCGTCTGGCTGTCCAACAATGCCCAAGAGGTCGAGTGGGGCAAGAAGATGGTCGCCAACTGGAACGGTCAGCACCCCGATCAGAAGATCACGGCGCGGAACATTCCGGCGGGCAAGACCTCTGAGGAGGCGATCAGCGCCTCGATCATTGCGGGGAGTACTGCCTGTCTGGTGTTCAACACACCGCCGGCGTCCGTACCGCAGTTCGAGAAGCAGGTCGGACTGGTCTCACTGAGCGACTTCCCCGACGGCAAGAAGTACATCGACGGGCGCAGCGGCTCGCTGGCCGCCCAGTACCGCTCCGCGGACGGCTCGTACTACCAGATGCCGTGGAAGAGCAACCCTGGGATGATCCTCTACAACAAGAAGATCTTCAAGAAGGCCGGCCTCGACCCGGAGCACCCCCGGCTCGCGACGTATGACGAGTTCCTGGAGACCTCCCGGAAGATCGTCAGGAGCGGCGCCGCCAAGGCCGCGATCTGGCCCGCCCCGAGCAGCGAGTTCTTCCAGTCGTGGTTCGACTTCTACCCGGCCTTCATCGCCGAGAGCGGCGGCAAGCAGCTGGTCAAGGACGGCAAACCGCAGTTCGACACGGCAGCGGGCCGCAGGGTCGCCCACTTCTGGCGGCAGCTGTACACGGAGAAGCTCGCCCCGCAGGAGTCCTACCCGGGCGACGCGCTCGGCGAGCAGAAGACCGCGATGTCGACGGTCGGCCCCTGGGCCGTCGCGGCCTACAAGGACAGCCTGGACTGGGGCGTCGTCCCGGTCCCGACCTCCGACGGCCGGCCCGCGAGCGAGGTCCACACCTTCAGCGACCAGAAGTCCATCGGCATGTTCAGTTCCTGCGAGAACCGTGCCACCGCCTGGGACGTGATGAAGTTCGCCACGTCCAAGGAGCAGGACGGCAAGTTCCTCGCCGCCACCGGCCAGATGCCGATGCGGGAGAACCTGATCTCCGCCTATCCCGGCTTCTTCGCCGAGAACCCGTCCTACAAGGCCTTCGCCGACCAGGCAGAACGCGTCGTCGAGGTCCCCAATGTGCCCGGGTCGATCGACATGTGGCAGGCGTTCCGCGACGCCTGGACGAAATCAGTGATCTTCGGCCGTCAGTCCACCGAAACCGCCCTGCACGATGCCGACGTCAGGATCGCCAAGATCCTCGCCGAGTACTGAGGCCTGCCATGACTCTCCTGCACACCAAGGGCCCTGCCCGGCGCAGCACTTCCCGGATAGGCGCGCTCTTCGTCACCCCGTATGTCCTGTTCATCTTCGCTGTGTTCGCGGTCCCGCTCGTCTACACGGTGTGGATCTCCTTCCACCGCTTCTACTTCACCGCCCCCGGTGCCGACGCCGCCGCCCCCTGGGTGGGACTGGACAACTACCAGGCGGTGTTCACGGATCCGGTGGTGGGGCGCGCCTTCCTCAACATCCTGGTCTTCCTGGTCATCAATGTGCCGCTGACCGTGGGCCTCTCCCTGGTCCTTGCCTCGGCACTCAACTCCAAGCTGCCGTTCCGGTCCTTCTTCCGGGCCGCCTACTACGTGCCGTACGTCACCGCGAGCGTCGCTCTGGTCGCGGTCTGGCAGTTCCTGTTCGGTGGCGACGGACTGATCAACAACCTGCTCGGCGGTCTGGCCCCAGAGCCGTCCTGGCTGGTCAACTCGAACTTCGCGATGCCGGTGATCGCCTTCTTCGTCACCTGGAAACAGCTCGGATTCTTCGTGATGCTCTATCTCGCCGCACTGCAGAACGTCGGCAAGGAGCTCTACGAGGCCGCATCCGTCGACGGGGCGGGCCGCATCCGCCAGTTCTTCTCCGTCACCGTGCCGGGCGTCCGCCCCGCGACGACCCTCGTCGTCATCTACGCGATCATCACCGGCGCCAACCTCTTCAGCGAGCCCTATCTGCTCACCGGTGGAGGCGGCCCCGACCACGCCTCCACCTCCCCGGTGCTGATCATGTACCAGAAGGGCATCGAGCAGGGGCACCCCGACTTCGCCGCTGCGCTCGGCGTCGTTCTGGTGGCCGTCGTGCTCGCCGTCTCGCTGCTCGCTCGCAAGCTCACCGAGAGGGGCAACTGACGCCATGAGCACACCCACCGCCACCGCGGCCCCGCGGCTCTGGAATCGGCTGGGCCGTCCCGTCCGGCTCGCGATCCTCCTGACCGGCGCCGTCGCCTTCCTCTTCCCCTTCTACTACATGGTGGTCGGGTCGCTCCGGAAGACCACCGTCGGCGACCTCTCCTCCGCCATCCCCGGTGACCTCACCGGCGGCAACTACTCGGCCATCAACAGCGCCATCTCGCTGGGCCGTTCGCTGCTGAACTCGGGCATCATGACCGGCGGCGTACTGCTGTGCACCCTGGTCTTCGGACTGCTTGCCGGATACGCCCTCGCCCAGCTGCACTTCCGCGGCCGCGGCGCCCTCTTCGGCACCCTGCTGCTGGTCCAGATGATCCCGTTCCAGCTGCTGATGCTGCCGCTGTACGTCCTGGTCGTCCGCGACTACGGCCTCGGCGACAACTACCTCGGCATGATCCTGCCGTTCGCGATCAACTCGACCGCGGTCTTCCTCTTCCGCCAGTTCTTCCTCCAGATGCCGGCCTCGCTCTTCGAGGCGGCCCGCATCGACGGCGCCGGAGAACTGCAGATCCTCGTCCGGATCGCCATTCCGATGGCCCGGCCCGCACTGCTCAGCGGCATCCTGTTGACCTTCATCGGCCCCTGGAACGAATTCCTCTGGCCCTTCCTCGTCACCAAGAACACCGATATGCAGCCGCTGGCCGTCTCCCTGGCCAGCTTCCTCAGCAACCTTCAAGGCACGGTCGCCAACCCGACCGGCGCACTGATGGCCGGCGCCTGTGTGCTGGCCGCCCCCGCCGTGGCGCTGTTCCTCCTCTTCCAGCGCCACTTCACCTCCACCGAAATCGACTCCGGAACAAAGGGCTGAACCGCTCATGAGCACCCCCACCCCCACCCCCGCCCACATTCCCTTCCGTCTGGTCCGCAAGGGCCTCGTGATGTCGCCGCTGCCGGGCGAGTCCACGGAGGTCGAGGGCGTCCTCAACCCCGCCTCCGGCCGCACCCCCGACGGCAGGCTGCATCTGCTGCCGCGCCTGGTGGCCGACGGCAATGTCTCCCGCGTCGGCCTCGCGGAAGTCACCTTCACCGACGGGGTCCCCTCCGGCGTCGAGCGCCGCGGCGTGGTCCTCGCCCCCGACGAGGGCTGGGAGCGGGGCAAGAACAACGCCGGTGTCGAGGACCCCCGCGTCACGTGGATCCCCTCCCTCGGCAAGCACGTCATGTCGTACGTCGCCTACGGCCCGCTCGGCCCCAAGCCGGCTCTCGCCGTCTCGGACAACCTCACCGACTGGACCCGGCTCGGCCCCATCCAGTTCGCGTACCAGCCGGACCTCGACACCGACCTGAACCTCTTCCCGAACAAGGACGTCGTCCACTTCCCCGAGCCGGTCCCGGGCCCGGACGGCGAGCCGGCGTACGCGATGCTGCACCGCCCCATGTGGGACCTCGGCTGGTTCCGCCCCGGCGAGGGCGTCCACCTCCCGGCGGGAGTCACCGACGAGCGGCCCGGAATCTGGATCTCGTACGTTCCGGTCGCCGAGGTCGAGCAGGACATCCGCGCCCTCACCCGTCCGCGGCAGCACCGTCTGGTGGCCCTCTCCGAGTACCCCTGGGAGTCGCTGAAGATCGGTGGCGGTCCGGCGCCGATCCGCGTGGAAGAGGGCTGGCTGCTCATTCACCACGGTGTGTCCGGCTCCATCGACGACCCCTTCGCGCAGAACCAGAAGGTGTCCTACGCCGCCGGCGCGATGATCCTCGACCCGGCCGACCCGTCGCAGGTCATCGCACGCTCCGACCAGCCGCTGATGGCACCCGAGACGGAGGAGGAGCGCTCCGGCACCGTCCCGAACGTCGTCTTCCCCACCGCCATCGAGGAGGTCGACGGCAAGCTGTACGTCTTCTACGGCATGGCCGACGCGCACATCGGAGTCGCCCTCCTGGAGCGCACCTCGTGACGGTGCCGTCCCTCGGCCTCGGGCTGGTCGGCTGCGGATCGTTCGGGGCGTATGTCCTGGACGCCGTGGCCGGCCTGGCCGGTCTGCACATCGCTGCCGTCGCCGACCCCGAGCCGTCGCGCGCGACGCCGCTCGGCGACCGTCACGGCGTCGCCGTCCTGGACGGGCTCGACGCCCTGCTCGGCACCGAAGGCGTGGACATCATTGCCATCGCCACCCCGCCGGCCACCCACGCGGAGATGGCCATCGCCGCCCTGCGCGCCGGCAAGCACGTCTTCTGCGAGAAGCCGCTCGCCACCACCACCGAGGACGCCGCCCGGGTGCGCGACCAGGCGGACCGCTCGGCCGGCACGCTCGTCGTCGACCACGTGCTGCGTTACAACCCCCTGCTGCGCGCCGTCCAGCAGCTCATCGCCGAAGGCCTGCTGGACCCGCCCCGCCGCTTCCTCTTCGAGAACGACGCAGCCGACCAGGACCTCGGCCCCGACCACTGGTTCTGGGACCCGGAGCACAGCGGCGGCATCTTCGTCGAGCACGGCGTCCACTTCTTCGACGCGGCCCGTGCGCTGCTGGGCAGCGAGCCCGAATCGGTCCGTGCGACCGCGGTACGCCGCCCCGGCGGCCCCGTCGACATGGTGATCGCGGACGCCGTACACCCGGGCGGAGTGCTCGCCACCCATCTGCACTCCTTCACTCACGCCCACCGCTGCGAACGCCAGCTGATGCGCCTGGACCACGGCTTCGCCGAGACCCGCATCACCGGGTGGATCCCGACGTACGCCACCGTCACGGCCTGGGCGGACGATCAGGAAGCCGCGCGCTGGGAGCAACTCCCGGACAGGTCTCGCCAGTTGCTGGCCGTTCCGGGATCTCGTCCGCACGGCGGCGAGCGCATCACGGTCACCGTGCACCGTGATGCGGGCGACGCCGCCCCTGCCCGCGGCAGGGGTACGGAACGCACCGTCCCGCACCGCGTCGAGGCCGTGATCGACCTCGGCGGCGAGCCCTGCAAGCCGTATGTGTACGCGGAGAGCGTGCGGGCCGCCATTGCCGACCTGCTGCACAGCGCCGCCGAAGGCGGCGCACCGGTCGCGGATGCCTACGCGGGACTGACCGCCGTGGCCGTGGCCCGGGCAGCGACGCTCGCAGCCGAGTCCGGCACGGAGCAGAAGGTCGTCCTTCCCGCGCGGCCCGCCCCTGTTCCCGGGCCGGCCGTCGCCCTCTCCGAGGGAGGCGCCGCATGACCTGGTGGCGGCACGCCGTGTGCTACGAGGTCTACCCCCGGTCCTTCGCCGACTCGAACGGCGACGGGACCGGGGACCTGCCGGGCGTGACCGAACGCCTCGGTCACCTCAGGGACCTGGGCGCCGACGCGGTATGGATCACCCCCTGCTACCCGTCCCCCCTGGCCGACGGCGGCTACGACATCGCCGACTACACGGGTATCGCGCCGGACCTCGGCACGCTCGACGACTTCGGCACGCTCACCCGGCACGCCCACGGACTCGGCCTGAAGGTCATCGTCGACCTGGTCCCCAACCACACCTCCGACGCGCACCCGTGGTTCCAGGAGGCGCTGTCGGGGGGACCGGGCTCCGCGGCCCGCGACCGCTACCTCTTCCGCCGCGGGCAGGGACCGGACGGCGCGCTGCCCCCGAACGACTGGCAGTCGGCGTTCGGAGGTCCGGCCTGGACCCGTATCTCCGACGGCGACTGGTACCTCCACCTGCACGCCCCCGAACAGCCGGACCTCAACTGGCGCAACCCGCAGGTGCGTTCCGACTTCGCCGACGTCCTGCGGTTCTGGCTGGACCAGGGCGTGGACGGCTTCCGCGTGGACGTGGCCCACGCCCTCTTCAAGGCCGAGGGCCTGCCCGACGCGGGTCCCGGCCAGCACCAGGACCCGCTCCGTAACCACCTCATGCCCTACTACGACCAGGAGGAGCTGCACCCTCTCTACCGCGAGTGGCGCGCCCTTCTCAGCGCCCACCCGGCCCCGCCGGGTGCCGTCGCCCCGACGGGCCGTGTGCTGGTGGCCGAGTCCGCCGTCTTCGCACCGGAACGCCTCGCCCGGTACATACGTCCGGACGAAATGCAGCAGGCCTTCAACTTCGCCTTCCTGGAAGCGCCTTGGGAGGCACAGGCGCTGCGCGGCGTCATCGACGAGTCCCTCGCGGCCACCGCTTCCGTGGACGCACCCGTCACCTGGGTTCTCTCCAGCCATGACGCGGTACGCCCCGTCACCCGCTACGGATCCGAGCTGCGGGCCCGCTCCGCAGCCCTGCTGATGCTGGCCCTCCCCGGAGCCGCCTACCTCTATCAGGGCGAGGAACTCGGCCTGCCCCAGGCCGCTGTCCCCGACGACCGCATACGCGACCCGCTCTGGGAACGCTCCGGTCACACCGACCGGGGACGCGACGGCGCCCGCGCCCCGATTCCCTGGTCCGGCAGCCGGCCACCCTACGGCTTCACCACTGCCGCCCCGGACGACTGCTGGCTTCCCCAGCCGGAGGGCTGGGCCCTCCACACGGTGGAGGCCCAGCTGGCCGACCCGCACTCCACCCTCGCGCTCTACCGCGCCGCGCTGCTTCTGCGGCGCGAGCACCCGGCCGAGGCCCACGCAACCCTGCGCTGGTACACCGCTCCCGGCGACCGCTGCCTCGCTTTCCGGCGGGGCGAGTTGGGGTGCGTAGTGAATCTCGGACCCGATCCGCTGCCACTCGACACCCTCGGTCTGCCCGGCCGCCCCGTACTGAGCAGCGCCCCCCTGCACGGGCGCACTCTCCCGCCGGACGCTGCCGTCTGGCTCACCACCAAGGAAGAAAGCGGTCACTCCCATGGCTGATCTGTCACAGCTCGTCAAGGCATACGACGTACGAGGGGTGGTTCCCGACCAGTGGGACGAGTCGCTGGCGGAGCTGTTCGGGGCGGCCTTCGTACAGGTCGTGGGCGCAGAAGCGATCGTGATCGGGCATGACATGCGGCCCTCGTCGCCCGGGCTCGCGGCCGCCTTCGCGCGGGGCGCGTCGAACCGTGGCGCGGCGGTCACACTGATCGGGCTGTGCTCGACGGATCAGCTGTACTACGCGTCGGGGGCGCTGGATCTGCCGGGAGCGATGTTCACGGCCTCGCACAACCCGGCCCGGTACAACGGCATCAAGATGTGCCGTGCGGGCGCGACGCCGGTGGGCCAGGACACCGGCCTGTCCCGGATCCGTGAGCTGGTGGAGGCATGGCAGGAGTCGGGCGCACCGGAGCCGGTCGCGGTGCCGGGCGCGGTCGGTGAACGGGAGACCCTGCAGGACTACGCCGCCTACCTGCTCTCTCTGGTGGACGTGACGTCGATCCGGCCGCTGAAGGTGGTGGTGGATGCGGGCAACGGAATGGGCGGGCACACCGTGCCCACGGTCTTCGCGGGCCTCCCGCTGGATCTGGTCCCGATGTACTTCGAGCTGGACGGGACTTTCCCCCACCACGAGGCGAACCCGCTGAATCCGGCCAACATCGTCGACCTGCAGCAGCGGGTGCGTGACGAGGGCGCCGACCTCGGTATCGCGTTCGACGGAGACGCGGACCGCTGTTTCGTCGTCGACGAGCACGGCGATCCGGTCTCCCCGTCGGCGATCACCGCGCTGGTGGCTGTCCGGGAGCTGGCCCGCCACGGCGGCTCGGGTGTGGTCATCCACAATCTGATCACCTCGTGGTCGGTGCCGGAGGTGGTCCGTGAGCACGGCGGCACCCCGGTGCGTACGCGCGTCGGGCACTCCTTCATCAAGGCGGAGATGGCCCGGACCGGGGCGATCTTCGGGGGCGAGCATTCGGCGCACTACTACTTCCAGGACTTCTGGAACGCCGACACCGGCATGCTTGCCGCCCTGCATGTGCTGGCGGCGCTCGGTGGGCAGGACGGTCCGCTGTCCGCACTGGTCGCGGGGTACGACCGCTATGCCGCTTCCGGCGAGATCAACTCCACGGTTACCGACCGGGCCGGCCGCCTCGCCGCGCTCACCGCTGCCTACACCGGCCGTGAGGGAATCACCCTCGACGGACTCGACGGCCTGACCGTCACGGCAGCGGACTGGTGGTTCAACGTCCGCCCCTCCAACACCGAGCCGCTTCTCCGCCTGAACGTCGAAGCCCGGGACGAGGCCACCATGGCCAGGGTGCGTGATGAGGCTCTGGCGGTCATCAGGGACTGATCTCCTCTCCCACCGCTCCGCCCCTCCCGGCCCGCACGGGTGACGTACATCGCTGGCCCGGGCGCCCCCTCCACCCGGAAGGGGCGGGCTACGTCCCGGTAGAGTGGGCGAGTCGTCATCATGCCCGTTCAGGGGGAAGCCGGTGCAAATCCGGCACTGACCACGCAACCGTGAGCCGCTGACACAGCGGTGAGTCGGAATGCCCTGTCCGCGGTCGTGACCGGCTCGCGTCACCGGATCCCCCGGTGACCGGCACCGTCGAGGCATACGGGGCCGGAGCCTGGTGCCTGAGTGTGCCTGTGCCCGGTTCCCACCGCAGGAGAGGCCCAGCCCACCATGACCGTTCGCCGCACCGCAGCAACGCTCGCCGCCACCGCCACCGTGCTCTGTGCGGCCGCTGCCCCGGCCGCGGTGGCGGCGCCGTCTCCGTCGCCCACCCCGTCCGTCACGCTGCCGTCCGGGCTGTACGGCACCAAGGACCCGACGTACGACGGGGTCTGGAGGCAGTCGCTGGCCTTCATCGCCCAGCGGCTCGAAGGGGTCACGCCCGCGGCCGCGTCGGTGGAGTGGCTGACCGCCCAGCAGTGCGACAGCGGCGCCTACGCCTCGTACCGCGCAGATGTCAGCAAGCCGTGCGACGCGAAGACCATGACGGACACCAATGCCACCGCCGCCGCGGTCCAGGCGCTGGCCGAGGTCGGCGGGCACGGCGACATCGTCGACAACGGGGTCGACTGGCTGAAGTCCGTTCAGAACGAGGACGGCGGCTGGGGTTACAACCCGGGCTCGCCCAGCGACGCCAACTCCACCTCGATCGTGATCGGCGCACTGGCCAAGCAGGGCCAGCGGCTCGGCGATGTGACGACCAAGGGCGGCCACACACCGTACGACGCACTGCTCGAGCTGGCGATCCCGTGCGGCGGCAAGGACGGCGGCGCGTTCGCGTACCAGCCCGACAAGGCCGGGAAGCTCGTCGCCAACGCCGATGCCACCGCGGCAGGCGTGCTCGGTTCGATGGGCAAGGGGCTGGCCGCCTGGAACAACTCCACGTCCGAGGACAAGGCACCCACTTGCCACAAGGGCGCCGTCGTCAAGCCCGAGCAGGCCGCCCAGAACGGTGCCCACTATCTCGCGGGCGCCCTCGCGAAGACCGGCCACCTGAACCAGCCGCCGATGCCGGGCGCCACCGACACCACCGAGCAGCCCGACTTCGGCAACACCGCGGACGCGGTCGTCGCCCTGGCCGCCGCCGGCCACCAGGACAAGGCGGCCGACGCGCTCGGCTGGCTGAAGAAGAACGCCGTTCCCTGGGCGGTGGAGAACGGCCCCGCCGCCTACGCCCAGTTGGTCGTGGCCGCGCACACGACCGGCGCCGACGCCCGCGACTTCGGCGGTGTCGACCTGGTCGAGCGGCTGAACGCGACGGGACCCGCGCCGGCCTCCATCCACACGCCCTCGCCGGCCACGAGCGACTACGCGGCCCAGGACGGCACCAGCGACGACGCCGGTCTCGGGGTCTGGTGGCTCGTCGGTATCGGTCTCGCCGCCGGTGCCGGCGTCGGCTTCCTCATCAGCAGCCGCCGGAAGACCCCGCAGCTGTGAACCGAGCGGGGAATCGATTCGGGGGACGGACAGCGGGCGCCCTGCTGCTCGTTCTCGGCACCGTCCTGACCGTGCTCGGCGCGGGCACCGCCCACGCGGCCGGCTACCGCTACTGGTCGTTCTGGGAGGGCAAGGGGACGGCCTGGGCGTACGCCACCCAGGGCCCGTCGCTGGTCCGGCCCGACGACGGTGCGGTGCAGGGTTTCCGGTTCTCGGTGAGCGAGGACTCCCAGGACTCGGCGAAACCGCGCCGCGCCCCCGGCTTCGCGGCGATCTGCGCGGACACCCCCGCCAAGGACGGCACCAAGCGGGTCGCGCTCGTCATCGACGCCGGCACGGCGTCGGACGCCCCGGACGGGGAGACGCCGCCCGCACCGCGCACCGCATGCGCACAGGTCGCCACCGACGCGAGCACCGCGGAGGCGCTCGCCTCGGTGGCCAAGCCGCTGCGCTACGACAGCAACGCTCTGCTCTGCGCGATCTCCGGCTATCCGGCGTCCGGCTGCGGTGAACAGATCTCCGGCAGCGGGCACGCCGACGATGCGTCGCAGGCGCCCGCGAGCCCGTCCGCCTCGGCTCACCCGGGGAGCGGCAGCGGCGGTCCGTCCGCCGGAGTGCTCGCCGGTGTCGCCGCCGTCCTTCTGCTCGGCATCGCCGCAGTCGTGCAGGCCCGCCGCCGCCGCGGATGACCGCCTCTCCCCGCACGGCCCGGCCGGGCCGTGCCCTGCGCGCCCCCGAGGCGACCCGCAGCAACGCCCTGCCCGCCGGGGCCTGGTGGCTGTGGGCGCTCGGGCTGGCCACAGCCGCCTCCCGGACCAGCAATCCGCTGCTGCTCGGGCTGCTGGTGGGGGTGGCCGGTTACGTCGTGGCGGCGCGCCGGACGGATGCGCCGTGGGCCCGTTCGTACGGGGCGTTCATCAGGATCGGACTGTTCGTCGTCGGCGTGCGGCTGCTGTTCTCCGTCTTCCTCGGCTCACCGATCCCCGGTACGCACACGGTGTTCACCCTTCCCGAAGTCCCGCTGCCCGACTGGGCGCAGGGCGTCAGGATCGGCGGCCGGGTCACCGCCGAACAGTTGCTGTTCGCGCTGTACGACGGGGCGAAGCTGGCCACCCTGCTGATCTGCATCGGCGCGGCGAACTCGCTCGCCAACCCGGCCCGGCTGCTGAAGTCGCTGCCGGGTGCGCTGTACGAGGCGGGGGTCGCGGTCGTCGTCGCGATGACGTTCGCGCCGAACATGGTCGCCGATGTGGTGCGGCTGCGCACCGCACGGCGGCTGCGGGGCCGCCCGACCGGTGGCATCAAGGCCGTCCTGCAGATCGGACTGCCGGTGCTGGAGGGTGCGCTGGAGCGGTCGGTGGCGGTGGCGGCGTCGATGGACGCGCGCGGATACGGGCGTACGGCCCAGGTCCCGCCGGCCGTCCGGCACACCACGAACGTCCTCACGCTCGGCGGACTGCTGGGGGTCTGCGCCGGCACGTACGGTCTGCTGGCCTCGCAGGGCGCGGTGTACGGGCTGCCGCTGCTGCTCGTCGGTCTCGCCGCCGCGTTGGCCGGGCTGCGGCTCGGCGGTGCCCGTTCGGTCCGCACCCGCTACCGGCCCGACCGGTGGGGGGCGAGGGCCTGGCTGGTGGCGGGGTCCGGTGCGGTGGTCGCGGCCGCGATGATCTGGGCGGGCAGTGCCGATACGCAGGCGCTGCACCCCGGAGTCGTACCGCTGGTGGCTCCGGTGTTCCCGCTGTGGCCCGCGGCGGCGGTGCTGATCGGGCTGCTGCCCGCGGTGGTGGCGCCCACGCCGCCCGTAGTGGCCGTCACGAATTCCGAGGAGAGCCAGTGATCCGGTTCGAGCAGGTCTCGGTGCAGTACGAGGGGGCGGCGCGCCCGACCCTGTCCGGAGTAGATCTGACCGTTCCTGAAGGCGAGTTGGTACTGCTCGTCGGCCCGTCGGGGGTCGGCAAGTCGACGCTGCTGGGCGCCGTCTCCGGTCTCGTACCGCACTTCACGGGCGGCACGCTGCGCGGCAGGGTGCTGGTCGACGGCCGCGACACCCGTACCCACAAACCGCGCGAACTCGCCGATCTGGTGGGCACGGTGGGGCAGGACCCGCTCTCCCACTTCGTCACCGACACCGTCGAGGACGAGCTGGCGTACGGCATGGAGTCGCTGGGACTTGCCCCCGACGTGATGCGGCGGCGGGTCGAGGAGACCCTCGACCTGCTGGGCCTCGCCGGGCTGCGCGACCGGCCGATCGCCACGCTCTCCGGCGGCCAGCAGCAACGGGTCGCGATCGGCTCGGTGCTGACCCCGCACCCCAAGGTCCTGGTCCTCGACGAACCGACGTCCGCACTGGACCCGGCGGCGGCCGAGGAGGTCCTCGCGGTGCTCCAGCGGCTGGTGCACGATCTGGGCACGACGGTCCTGATGGCGGAGCACCGTCTGGAACGCGTCGTCCAGTACGCGGACCGGGTCGTCCTGCTGCCGTCGCCGGGCGCCCCGCCCGTGATGGGCGCGCCCGCCGGCATCATGGCGGTCTCCCCGGTCCACCCGCCGGTGGTCGCCCTGGGCCGGCTGGCGGGCTGGGAGCCGCTGCCGCTGTCGGTACGCGATGCGCGGCGCCGGGCGGCGGATCTGCGGGAGCGGCTGGCCTCGGCCGAGCCGCCGTCCGCTCCGTCGGCGCCACCCGCCCCGGCGCCGCTGCCCGCAGCCGCTCCTGTACGCCGTGGTCTGTTCGGGCGCCGGCGCGCGTCCCCTCCGCCATCCGCTCCGGAAGCTGTGGTGGAAGCGACCACCCGGGTCGAGGGCCTGGGGGTGCGGCGCGGACGTGTCGAGGCATTGCGCCGGGTGACGTTCTCCGTCGCACCGGGCGAGACCGTCGCCCTGATGGGCCGCAACGGCGCGGGCAAGTCCACGCTGCTCGCCGCCCTCGTCGGCATGGTCGAGCCCACGACCGGCACCGTCCTCGTCGGCGGCCGGGTCCCGCACCGTACACATCCGCGCGACATGGTGCGCCGGGTCGGGCTCGTACCGCAGGAACCGCGCGATCTGCTGTACGCGGACACGGTCGCCGCCGAGTGCGCGGCGGCCGACACCGACGCGGGCGCGGCAGCGGGCAGCTGCCGGACCCTGGTCTGCGAGCTGCTGCCCGATGTGCCGGACGGCGCCCACCCCCGCGATCTCTCCGAGGGGCAGCGGCTCGCCCTGGCGCTGGCCGTCGTGCTGACCGCGCGGCCCCCGCTCCTGCTGCTGGACGAGCCGACCCGCGGGCTGGACTACGCGGCGAAGGCCCGCCTGATAGGTGTGCTGCGCGGCCTGGCGGCCGGCGGCCATACGATCGTCCTGGCCACGCACGACGTGGAGCTCGCCGCCGAGCTGGCCCACCGGGTGGTGATCCTCGCGGACGGGGAGATCGTCGCGGACGGGCCGACCCGGCAGGTGGTGGTCTCGTCGCCGGCGTTCGCACCGCAGACCGCGAAGATCCTCGCCCCGCAGGAGTGGCTGACCGTGACGCAGGTGCGCGGGGCACTGGAGGCCGGCGCATGAGCGACCGCCGAAACCGTCCCGTACGATTGGGCCCCCGTGCGATCGCCGCACTCCTCCTCATCGGCGCGATCGGTGTCGTCGCCATCGGCTGGCCGCTGCTCGCGGACGCGGACTCCGGTCTCGCCCACTCCCAGGACGCGCCGTGGCTGTTCGCCGTGCTGCTTCCGCTCCTGGTCGGTGTGGTCGTCGCCACCATCGCGGACTCCGGCCTGGACGCGAAGGCCGTGGCGATGCTGGGTGTGCTCGCCGCAGTCGGGGCCGCGCTGCGCCCGCTCGGCGCCGGTACGGCGGGCCTGGAGCCGATGTTCTTCCTGATGGTGCTGAGCGGCCGGGTGCTCGGCCCCGGCTTCGGCTTCGTGCTCGGCTCGGTGACGATGTTCGCGTCCGCCCTGCTCACCGGCGGGGTGGGCCCGTGGATGCCGTTCCAGATGCTGTCGATGGGCTGGTTCACGATGGGCGCCGGCCTGCTGCCGGGCCCGGACCGGCTGCGCGGGCGGACCGAGCTGCTGATGCTCGCGGCGTACGGCGGAGTGGCGGCGTTCGCCTACGGCACGGTGATGAACCTGTACGGCTGGACGATCGTGCCGGGCCTCGGCTCCGGCATCGCGTTCCACCCCGGTGACCCGCTGCCCGAGAATCTGGCCC
Organism: Streptomyces sp. NPDC005181; assembly: GCF_040608395.1. Taxonomy (NCBI): domain Bacteria; kingdom Bacillati; phylum Actinomycetota; class Actinomycetes; order Kitasatosporales; family Streptomycetaceae; genus Streptomyces; species Streptomyces sp. NPDC005181. The sequence goes on along the minus strand of NZ_JBEXID010000020.1, from coordinate 30,133 downwards.
GCTTCCTGGCGTACTGCCTGGCCACCTCGCTGGGCTGGGACCTGGGCCGGGCCGTGCTGACCATGGCCCTGACCCTCACCATCGGCTCCACGCTGCTGAAGGCGCTGCGCCGGGCCACGCGCCGCGCGGCCTTCGAGGCCCAGGTCACATTCGAGGGTCCCGAAGGCGTGAAGGCGCCCACAGGACCTTAGTCCTCCACTACGGGGAGTAGTAGCGTTTCCACCCGTCCATAGAACCCGCTTCACCCCCTCCGACCTGCTATGGAACCTTTTGAGCAGGTTCGGGACCTTTGGCCCCGAGTGCGAGGCAAGACCGTATCGGGGGTCATTGCCATGGTTGAACCCCGCGGCTAACACTTGTCACGTCGCCGAGCACCGCAGCGTTCACCGGAACGGAACGCGGTCAATGAGCACCGGTTCCCGCACTGTTGGGCCCGGTCCGCGACTCCCCCGTCCCCAACGGTTAGGTTCCCCTGTGCCGTTCGCCCGTAACATCCTCGCCCAGCCCCGCACCGCTCGCCGTAAGGCTGCCGTCGCCGGAGCCGCCGCGGTCCTCGGCGCCACCGGTCTGGCCCTCGGCGTCACCCCGGCCATGGCCGCACCGACGTCCGTCGCCACCGGCGTACAGGGCACGGCGCGAGCGATGATCGGCAACGAGGCGCAGTTCAAGTGCTTCAGCAACATCGTGTCGCGCGAGAGCGGCTGGAACCCCAGCGCCACCAACGCCTCTTCGGGCGCCTACGGCCTGGTCCAGGCACTGCCCGCCTCGAAGATGGCCACGGCCGGTGCCGACTGGAAGACCAACCCCTCGACCCAGATCAAGTGGGGCCTGGACTACATGAACTCCCGCTACGGCAGCCCGTGCGCCGCCTGGACGTTCTGGCAGGCCAACCACTGGTACTAAGCCGGTGGCAAGCAGCTTCACACGAATGCCCCGACCGGGTTCCGGTCGGGGCATTCGCCCTGTCCGGACGGTGTGGCCCCGGCCTGGGGCAGAGGTGGCAACACCCCGGCCGGGGGTGGTTCTCAGAGCCGCTGGATGATCGTGCCGGTGGCCAGCGCCCCGCCCGCGCACATGGTGATGAGCGCGAACTCCTTGTCCCTGCGTTCCAGTTCGTGCAGCGCCGTGGTGATCAGCCGGGCCCCGGTGGCACCCACCGGGTGGCCGAGCGCGATGGCCCCGCCGTTGACGTTGACCTTCTCCAGATCCTGGTCGAAGACCTGCGTCCAGCTCAGCACCACCGAAGCGAACGCCTCGTTGATCTCGACGAGGTCGATGTCCCTCAGCGACATCCCGGCCTTGCCGAGCACCGCACGGGTCGCGTCGATCGGCCCGTCGAGGTGGAAGTGCGGGTCGGAGCCGACCAGCGCCTGGGCGACGATCCGGGCGCGCGGCTTGAGCTTGAGCGCGCGCGCCATCCGCTTGGACGCCCACATGATCGCGCAGGCGCCGTCGGAAATCTGCGAGGAGTTGCCCGCGGTGTGGACGGCGGTCGGCATGACCGGCTTGAGCCGGGCGAGCCCCTCCATGGTGGTGTCCCGCAGCCCTTCGTCGCGGTCGACAAGGCGCCACATGCCCTGCCCCGCCGCCTGTTCCTCCTCGGTGGTCGGCACCTGGACCGCGTACGTCTCCCGTTTGAAGCGCTCCTCGGCCCAGGCCACGGCTGCCCGCTCCTGCGAGATCAGCCCGAGCGAGTCGACGTTCTCCCGGGTGAGGCCCCGCTTGCGGGCGATGCGCTCGGCGGCCTCGAACTGGTTGGGCAGGTCGACGTTCCACTCGTCCGGCCAGGGCTTCCCGGGACCGTGCTTGGAGCCGCTGCCCAGCGGTACGCGCGACATGGCCTCGACACCACAGCTGATGCCGATGTCGATCACTCCGGCGGCGACCATATTGGCGACCATGTGGGAGGCCTGCTGCGAGGAGCCGCACTGGCAGTCCACGGTGGTGGCGGCGGTCTCGTACGGGAGTCCCACGGTGAGCCAGGCGTTGCGCGCCGGGTTCATGGACTGTTCGCCGGCGTGGGTGACCGTACCGCCGACGATCTGTTCGACGCAGTCGGCATGGATGCCGGTGCGGCCGAGGAGTTCACGGTAGGTCTCGCCCAGCAGATAGGCGGGGTGCAGATTGGCGAGCGCGCCTCCGCGCTTGCCGATGGGGGTGCGTACGGCTTCGACGATGACGGGTTCCGCGGCCATGAGCTCGTCCTCTCCTCGCACTTCCGCAGGGGGCGTCCCGGCGCCCACGGAAGGAACTAGTACGCGTTCTAGTTCTGCAAGCAGTCTTATGAGGCTTACCCCCGGTACGCAAGAGCCGTGCACGCACCTTGCGCCCGCTTCCCGCCCGGCACACCGAGTCTTCACGCAACAGATCCAGCCATGACCCTTGCGAGTCGTAGAACTCGTTACTACCTTTCCGGCAACTTCTGATGGGTCGTCAGACATGGCTCGAGCGGCCCTCGGACCGACCTGGAGTTGCCGATGCCCTGCCCTCATCTGCCCGAAGGGTTCGACTTCACCGATCCCGATCTGCTCCAATCCCGCATCCCGTACCCGGAGTTCGCCCGGATGCGGGAGACCGCCCCGGTCTGGTGGTGCACCCAGCCGGCCGGTATCTCCGGTTTCGACGACGAGGGCTACTGGGTGGTCACCCGGCATGCGGACGTCAAGTACGTCTCCACACACCCTGAACTGTTCTCGTCCCACACCAACACGGCAGTCATCCGCTTCAACGAGACGATCAGCCGCGACCAGATCGAGGTCCAGAAGCTGATCATGCTGAACATGGACCCGCCCGAGCACACCCGGGTCCGCCAGATCGTCCAGCGCGGCTTCACTCCCCGCGCGATCCGGTCCCTGGAGCAGGCCCTGCGCAGCCGCGCCCGCTCGATCGTCGAGACGGCGCTGACCGCCGCCGCCGACGACGGCTCCTTCGACTTCGTCACCAATATCGCCGTCGAACTGCCGCTCCAGGCCATCGCCGAGCTCATCGGCGTGCCGCAGGAGGACCGTTCCAAGATCTTCGACTGGTCCAACAAGATGGCCGCGTACGACGACCCCGAGTACGCGATCACCGAAGAGGTCGGCACCGAGGCGGCCATGGAGATCGTCTCGTACGCGATGAACCTGGCGGCGGAGCGCAAGGAGTGCCCGGCCAAGGACATCGTCTCCCAGCTGGTCGCCGCCGAGGGCGAAGGCAACCTCTCCTCCGACGAGTTCGGCTTCTTCGTGATCCTGCTCGCCGTCGCCGGCAACGAGACCACCCGTAACGCCATCAGCCACGGCATGCATGCCTTCCTGACCCACCCCGGCGAATGGGAGCTGTACAAGCGCGAGCGCCCGGAGACGACCGCCGAGGAGATCGTGCGCTGGGCCACCCCCGTGGTCTCCTTCCAGCGGACCGCCACCCAGGACGTCGAACTGGGCGGGCAACGGATCAAGAAGGGCGACAGGGTCGGGCTGTTCTACTCCTCCGCCAACAACGACCCCGAGGTCTTCGAGAGCCCGGAGACCTTCTCCATCGCCCGGGACCCCAACCCCCATCTCGGCTTCGGTGGCGGCGGACCGCACTTCTGTCTCGGCAAGTCCCTCGCCGTCATGGAGATCAACCTGATCTTCAATGCGATCGCGGACGTGCTGCCGGACCTGCGGCTGGTCGGCGACCCGCGGCGGCTGCGCTCCGCCTGGCTCAACGGGATCAAGCAACTCCAGGTCAGCACGGCCGGCACGGCGGACAAGGCCGGTACGCCCGCCGGCTGATCGGTTCGTGGATTTCGGGCGGCGGGGGCTTTCCCCCTACGCCTCGGCCCCCGCCGCCCGTCCGCACGTCACGGCCTGCCCGCACCCCGCCCCGGGAGGCGCAAGGGCGTACGAGGATCATGGCGTCCATGCACGCCCTGATCTCCGGCTTCGCCCCCATCTGGACGCTCACCGGCATCGGTTACCTGGTCGGTCGCAGCGGCCTCCTCGGAGAGCAGGCGGAAGTCGTGCTCGGCCGGTTCGTCTTCCATGTGGCCATGCCCGCGGCTCTGTTCACCATGGTCTCCGGCGCACGGCTGCAGGCCTTCGCCAACTCCTCGATGGTGGCCTTCGGTACGGGCACGGCACTCGTCAGCGCTCTCGGCTTCGTGCTGGCCCGGCGCCTCTTCGGCCGCAAGACCGCCGACCAGGCGATCAGCGGCATGGCGTCCGGCTACGTGAACTCCGCCAATCTCGGCATCCCGGTAGCGGTTCAGGTGCTGGGCGACGCGTCGTTCGTCGCCCAGATCATCCTGTTCCAGGTGCTGCTGGTCTCCCCTGTGATCCTGACCCTCCTGGACACGGGGACGGGGGCCGGCTCCGGAAAGGGCGTCACGCTCCGGCGGATGCTGACCATGCCGGTCCGCAACCCGATCATCATGGCCTCGATGGTCGGCGTCGCCGTCTCCGCGACCGGGCTGCGACTGCCGACCACCCTCACACACTCCTGCGATCTGCTCGGCGTGGCTGCCGTGCCCACGGCCCTGATCACCCTCGGCCTGTCGCTGAACGGACGCCCGGCGGCCGACGCACCATCAGAGAGAAGGCCGGATTCCGGGGAGCGTGCGGAGGTCGGAGTCGCCGTCGTACTGAAGACGCTGGTCCAGCCGCTGATCGCGTTCCTCGTCGGCGGCCCGCTGCTGCGGCTGCCGCCCCATCAGCTGCTGGCCGTGGTGGTGTGCTCCGCTCTGCCGACGGCCCAGAACGCCTTCATCTACGCCCGCCAGTACGGCCTGGACACCAGGCTGGCCCGCAACTCCGTCGTCGCCTCCACGGTCGCTTCCATGGCCACACTGTCCTTCGCCACCTGGGCGCTCGGGCCGTCCCACTGACCGCCTCTTGGGCTGTTCGAGTGAGGGGTGAGCTGTTCGAGTGGCGGGCCACCCGGGACAGGCGGATGCTGGGTAGGCGGCGATCCACGCCGAAGGGGTGCCGGACGATACAGGTCGTCCCGGCACCCCTTCGGCACACGCAAGGCCCGTGGCCACTCAGGTCTTGCTGCCCACCGTCTCGCCGGTCGCCTCCGGGGAAACGGCCCGATCCGCCGCAGGCGGATTCCGTTCCGCCCCGGCCGCCCCCGCCATCACCGGCTGCAGTTTCCGCGGTCCCGCGAGGACGTGCGTGAGCACGAAGCCGAGCCCGATGACCAGCGCCCCGCCCACGGCGTCGAGCACCCAGTGGTTGGCCGTGGCGACGATCGCCGAGACCGTGAACAGCGGATGCAGCAGTCCGAGCGCCTTCATCCACAGCTTCGGGGCCAGCATCACCACCATGACGCCGCACCAGAGCGACCAGCCGAAATGCAGCGAGGGCATTGCCGCGTACTGGTTGGTCATCGAGGTGAGCGTCCCGTAGTCCGGCTTCGCGAAGTCCTGGACACCGTGGACCGTGTCGATGAAGCCGAGACCCGGCATCAGCCGCGGCGGCGCCAGCGGGTAGAGCCAGAAGCCGAGCAGCGCGACCAGGGTGGCGAAGCCGAGGGTGGAGCGGGCCCACCGGTAGTCCGCGGGGCGTCGTACGTACAGCACACCGAGGATGGTCAGCGGCACGATGAAGTGGAAGGTCGAGTAGTAGTAGTCGAAGAAGCTCTTCAGCCAGCCGATGTGGACGACCGCGTGGTTGGCCCAGTGCTCGACGTCGATGTGCAGCCACTTCTCGAGCGAGTGGATCTGCCGGCCGTGCGCCTCGGCGGTGCCGCGGCCGGCCGTCGCCGCAAGCCTGACCTGCGCGTACGCCGAGTAGACGACCCGGATCAGCAGGAGTTCGAGCAGCAGGTTGGGACGGCTGAGCACCCGCCGCCAGAACGGCAGCAGCGGTACGCGGCTCCAGCGGGCCGGCACCGGGGCGGCGCAGTCCGTGGGAATCGGCCGCTGCCAGTACGGCGAGGTGCGCAGCAGGAACGGTGCGGCGCAGGCCGCGCCCAGCGCCGCGAGGAGGAGCACGTTGTCCCGCACCGGGAAGGCAACCGGGATGTTCGGCAGAAGTATCTTGCCGGGCAGCGTGATCACGAGCACCACGATGGCCGGCCACACCAGCCGGTCGGAGGCCCGCTCACCGGCCCGCCCGACCACGGCGAGGAGCACCCACAGCAGCTGGTGCTGCCAGGCGGTCGGCGAGACGGCGACGGCGACGCAGCCGGTCACGGCGACGGCGAGGAGCAGCTGGCCGTCGTTCGCATACCGCACGGCGCGCCGCAGCCCGACGTAGCAGACGGCAGCGGCCAGCAGCAGGAACAGCCCGATCTCGAGGGGGCCCGTCAGGCCGAAGCGGAGCAGCGCACCGTGCAGGGACTGGTTGGCGAGGCTGTCCGCGCCGTCACCGAGCCCGGCGCCTGCGACATGGTGCACCCAGTACGTCCATGAGTCGTGCGGCATCGCGGCCCAGGCCAGCGCCGTGCAGGCGGCGAACGCGGTGCCACCGGTCACCGCGGCCCGGCGGCGGCCTGTCAGCCAGAGCAGGGCGGCGAAGAGCAGCACGGTCGGCTGGAGTGCGGCCGCGATCCCGATGAGTACGCCGGACGCGCGTTCGCCCCGGGCCACGAAACAGCCGAGGAGCACCAGCAGGACCGGCAGGATGCTGGTCTGGCCGAGGTGGAGGGCGTTCCGGACCGGCAGGGACAGCATCAGCAGGCTGATGGCGACGGGGGCGGCCAGCAGGGCGGTGCGACGGGAGACGGGCCCGGGCAGGGCGCGGGCCGCGACGAGGCCGAGTGCGGCGACGAGCAGCAGCGAACCGAAGGTCCAGGCGACGCCGAGGCTCTGTTCGGCTGTCCGGGTCAGCGGCTTCAGTACCAGCCCGGCAAAGGGGGTGCCGGTGAACCGGTCGCTGTCGTAGAGGGATCCCGTCACATGCAGGACGCCGTTCTCGCCGATCCAGGTCTCCAGATCGGTGAGCCGTTCGCCGGGCGGTTGCCGCAGCACCACCGCCATCTGCCGTCCTGCCAGCAAGGCGACAACCAGCCAGAGCACAGCCCGGGCTGCCCCGGTCCTCGCCCCCGTCGCCGCGTTTCCGCGCACACTGTGATCCGCATTCGCCACGCTGCGCCGACCCTCCCACTGCTCATCCGCCGTCCTCGTCCCAGGACGTGCTGTGAAACCTTCGCATTGCGCTATGAGGTAGACACAATCAACCCCCTCTTCGCCTGGCTGTCATCCCGCTTTTGTCCGAAAGAATGCTCGGATCGTGGATCGGCCCCGGACACAGCGGCCGGAACCGGATCCTTCGCCCATACCTCTGTCCCCGTGATCGACGGACACACGGTCACGACGGTCTCGGTCGCGGTCGCGGTCTCGGTCTCGGGGGAGGAGCACGGGGCATGTGGTACGCATGGGGGAAGCCCAGGGGGTGGGGGGATCCGCGCGCTGTCGCTGCTGTGGGTGCTGCTCTCGCTCCAGCTGGGATCGTTGATCAGCCCGGCGTACGCATGCGGCGCCTGTACGTGCTGGCCGCTCACCGGATGGAGCCGAGCAAGAGTGGGTTCACGAACAGTCGTGCGCAGAGTGAAGCGCGGTGCGGGGATCCGGCACCGGCCGGTCCGTCGGTCGATCCGTGTAGGCCGATCCGCCGGTCAATCCGTTTGGATTCCAATCATGCACAAGTCACAATCACCCGCATGACCTGGACCGTTGCCCCGGAACGCTTCGACTCCCCCGATTCCAGCGCGCTGCGCCGCGACTACTACGACGAGGTCGCCAGCCGCTACTGGAAGCGGCCCGCGACCGCCGAGGAGATCGACGAGGGGCTCGCCGACGACGGTGTCGACCGACTCACCCCGCCGACCGGTGAGTTCGTCGTCGGCAGGTTCGACGGGAAGCCGGGGGCCTGCGCCGGGCTGCTCCTGTCCGACACGGACGTGGCGGAGCTGACCCGGGTGTTCGTACGCCCGGAGTTCCGCGGCACGGGCGGCGGCGGGCTGCTGCTGGCGGCCGTCGAGAGCGCGGCGCGTGCGTTCGGCGTACGGCAGATCCGGCTCGACACCCGCAACGACCTGGTGGAGGCGCGCGGGCTGTACGCCAAGCACGGCTACGCAGAAATCCCGGCGTTCCACCACCGGAACCCGTACGCGGAGCACTGGTTCGCCAAGGAGCTGTAGGCCGTGGCGAGGCTGTCCGGATCGGGCGGCCTGGTCGGGCCGCGCCGGCCGGGCCGCCCGGCTCAGACCGCGTGGTCCCGTTTCGGCTCCGGGCCGTGCGGCTGCTCCGCGCTCGATCCGCACGTCTCGGCGGTCAGCTCCGCCACGAGTTTGCGCAGGTCGCTCGGCCGTTCCGGCCCCCACCAGTCGCCCAACAGCTCGGCCAGCGATTCCTCGCGGGCCTGCGCGAGCTTCGCCACGACCTCCGAGCCCTTGTCGCTGAGGACCAGCTGCACCCCCTCGCGCCGGGCCAGACCTCGCTCCTCGAGCTGCCGTGCCGCGTCGCTGACCACGCGCAGCGGCACCGGGATGGTGTCGGCGAGCAGCCCGGGTTCGACGGCGCCGTGCCGCTTGATGCGCAGCAGCATCCAGCTCGCCGCGGGCAGCAGGTCGTACCCCGCACGCTCGGTGATCTTCGTATAGACATCGCGCCGCCCTTCGCGGGTGGCGAGCACCGACAGGGCCCGTGCGCATTCGTCGTACGAGGAACGCTCGACCGGGTTCGACGCCAGGGTCTCGGTGCTGTCGGGGGCCGTCACCGAGCCGCGCAGCTTGTCCTCCTTGAGGAACCAGGCGAAGACGAAGGCGACCAGGACGACGGGGGCGGCGTACGCGAAGACATCGGTGATCGAGGTCGAGAACGCATGGAGCACCGGGGGGCGCAGTGCGGGCGGCAGTTGGGAGAGGGCACGCGGGTCGGCGGCCAGCCGGCCGGCGTCGACGCCGGGTGGCAGGGCGATGCCGGAGAGCGCCGCGCCGAGTTTGTCGGTGAGCCGGCTGGTGAAGATCGTGCCGAAGATGGCGACACCGAACGAGGCGCCGATGGAGCGGAAGAACGTCGCCCCGGAGGTGGCGACGCCGAGGTCCTCGTATGTGACGGCGTTCTGCACGACCAGGACGAGGACCTGCATCACCAGACCGAGCCCGGCGCCGAAGACGAAGAAGTAGACGCTCATCTGCCAGGTGCTGCTGAACTCCGTGAGCCGGTGCAGGAGCATCAGGCCGATCGCGGTGATGCCGGTGCCCAGGATCGGGAAGACCTTCCAGCGGCCGGTACGGCTGACGATCTGGCCGGACAGGGTCGATGTGAGGAGCAGACCGAGGACCATCGGCAGCAGGTGCACACCGGACAGCGTCGGCGTGATGTTGTGCACCACCTGCAGGAACGTCGGCAGATAGGTCATCGCACCGAACATCGCGAAACCGATGACGAAGCTGATGACGGCGACAAGGCTGAACGTCCGGATCCGGAACAGCTTCAGCGGCAGTACGGGTTCGGCGGCGCGCCGCTCGACGTACACGAAGGCGATCAGCAGCAGCACGCTGAGGACGGCGAGCCCGATGATCTGCGCCGAGCCCCAGGCCCAGGTGGTGCCGCCCAGTGAGGCGACGAGGACCAGACAGGTGGCCACGGTCGCGATGAGGAAGGTGCCCAGGTAGTCGATGGTGTGCTTGGTCGCGCGGACCGGGATGTGCAGCACGGCGGCGATGACGAGCAGCGCGACGACGCCGATCGGCAGATTGATGTAGAACACCCAGCGCCAGCTGAGGTGCTCGGTGAAGAAACCGCCGAGCAGCGGTCCGAGGACGCTCGTCATACCGAAGACCGCACCGAACAGGCCCTGGTACTTGCCGCGTTCGCGTGGGGCGACGAGGTCACCGACGATCGCCATCGAGAGCACTATCAGACCGCCGCCGCCCAGGCCCTGGAGAGCGCGGAAGCCGATCAGCTGCGGCATGTTCTGGGCCATACCGCACAGTGCGGAGCCGATGAGGAAGATGACGATGGCGATCTGGAAGAGCTTCTTGCGCCCGTACTGGTCGCCGAGCTTGCCCCAGAGCGGGGTCGCGGCGGTCGACGCGAGCAGATAGGCAGTAACCACCCACGACAGGTGCTCCAGTCCGCCGAGCTCACTGACGATGGTCGGCAGGGCGGTGGAGACGATGGTCTGATCGAGTGCGGCGAGCAGCATGCCGAGGAGCAGGGCACCGATGGCGACAAGGACGGCCCGCTGGGAGCGGCCTTCGCCGGGGGCCAGGGCCGGGGGGCTCAGCTGGTTGGCCATAAAACTCTCCTCGGGTCCGCTACATCCCCATCCTGGCTGCAGCGGACGGTTATGGCCTGTTGGGGCGTCACCGCGGCGGGCTGCATAATCGCAGGCAGTTCAAGGGGAGGGGACCCACGATGACAGGACAGATCTGCCCGGAGTGCGGCACTGACAACAGATCGGCAAAGGGACCGGACGGGACACCGGAGGGGAGACCCTCCGCCGGGTCCGGCTGCGGGTGCGCGGAGCGGGCGGCGCGACGGGCCGCCGCTCAGGCGGAGACAGCGGCGGCGGAGGACTTCGATCCACTGCGGATCCGGCCGTACGTGACGCTGGGGGGCGACGCGACGGTGGCCGACGAAATGGCGGCCGACACCCCGTCGGGGAGCGACGCGGCCATGACGATGCCGCTGTTCCTCGACCGGGAGGCGATGACGGGTCCGCCGCCTCCACGGCCGGAGCACGCCGGAGCGGCCGAGCCCGGCTACGACACCATGGATGCCACGGACACCATGGACGCCGTGGGCCGGGCGGATCCGGTGCAGCCACGCCGTCGCCGCCCGTTCGCGCCGCTCGTCGTGGGCGCTGCCGTGGTCACGGTGGTGGGCACCGCGGCATTCGCCGGCGGACTGTTCAGCGGGGACGGGAACGGGAACGCAGACCGCGAACAGGCTCTGCCGAGCACCGTGGTGTCGACCGCCCCCGAGGCGTCCGCCTCGCCCGATGCATCGACGTCGGCGTCCGCGGCTCCGTCCGCCTCTCTGTCGGCCTCCGCTTCACCGTCCGCATCCGCCTCCGCCTCGCCGTCGGCGAGTGCCTCGCCCGCCCCGTCCGCCGCCTCGTCGCGTCCGGCCGCACCGTCGGCGCCGGCCTCCGCCGAGGAGTCCGCCGGGACGTCGTCGGCCCCCTCGACCGTGAAGCCGCACGGTCGCACGTTGCAGCCGGGTGATCACGGCCCCGCAGTGGCCGAGCTGCAACGGCGGCTGCAGGAGGTGTGGCTGTACCGGGGGCCCGACGACGGCGACTACACGGGCCAGGTCGAGCACGCCGTAAGCGTCTATCAGTCGTACAAGTCCATCGAGGGCGATCCGGCCGGCGTCTACGGACCGAACACCCGGCGCGCGCTGGAGGCGGAGACGACGGGCCACGGCCGGTCCTGACGAAAGAGATGCGCCACGAGGGATTCGCTTTCCTGGGCAGGTTTTTGTATCGTGATGGAACAAAGTAGCCCTCGCCCGCACTCCCTGACCGGCGGGCGGGGCTGCTTGTTCTCTTCACCTGCCTGTTCGCGTCACCCCGCGTTGCCCTCGTTCCCCGTCCTGGAGACCGCCGATGCCGGCCACCGTCCTCACCGCACGTGCCCTCCTGCTCGACATGGACGGCACACTCGTGAACTCCGACGCCGTGGTGGAGCGCTGCTGGCGGCGATGGGCACTGCGGGAGGGCCTGGACCCCGAGGCCGCACTCAAGGTGGTCCACGGGCGCCAGGGATACGCCACGATGGCAGTCCTTCTCCCCCACCGTCCGATGGAGCAGAACTACGCGGACAACCGCGTGATGCTCGCCGAGGAGACCGCCGACACCGACGGCGTGGTCCCGATCGGCGGCGCCCCCGCCTTCCTGGAGGCGATCGCCGCACTCCCGCACGCCCTGGTGACCTCGGCGGACGAGGCGCTGGCCCGGGCCCGGATGACGGCAGCCGGACTGCGGATGCCGAGCATCCGCGTCACGGCGGAATGTGTCGGCGCCAGCAAGCCCGATCCCGAGGGCTTCCTCAAGGGTGCGGCCGAACTGGGCTTCGCCCCGGCGGACTGCATCGTCTTCGAGGACTCGGAGGCCGGCATCGCGGCGGGCCGGGCGGCCGGCATGCGCGTCGTGGGCATCGGCCCGCGCGCAGCAGCACTGGCGCCGGACGCACACGTCGAGGATCTGACGCAGATCCGCGTGGAAGCGTCGGCCGACGGCTCGATCCGCCTGCACATCAGCGCCCCCTAGGGGCGTCCGGCCGATCAGCCGAGGGCGCCCTCCCTGCGCCTTCCCCGGGGGCTCAGTCCCGGTACATCCGTCCGCGCGCCACGAGTTCGAGGACCGTCGCGACGGCCACTGCCTGTACGGCCATCAGCGCGATCAGTACGAACAGTTGCACGGCCCCCGCCTGAACCGGTGAGGCGCCGCCCAGCAGCATGCCCACGAACGCCCCGGGCAGCGTGACGAGCCCCACCGTCCGCGTCTGGTCCAGCCCCGGCAGCAGCGCCTCCGATGTCGCGGGCCGGGCGATCTCCAGCCGCGCGTCACGGTCGAGCAGCCCGAGCGCCATCCCCGCCTCCACCTCCCCGCGCCGCATGGCCAGTTCGTCGAGCGCACGCCGCCCGCCGAGCACGGTCGCGGTGAGCGCACCTCCGATGAGGATGCCCGTGACCGGGATCAGCGCGATGCCGCGGACCGGCAGGAGCCCGGTGAGCAGCAGGGCGGCGATCACCGGCGCGACGCCGACAGCGATCGGCAGGGCCGCCCACCACCAGGTGCGATTCCTGGTGATCCGGCGCCCCGCGGTCCGTACCGCGACCGCATACATCAGCGCCACGAAGCCGAGCAGCGCCGGCAACGAGCGGACCACCCAGCCGATGAGCAAGGAGACGGCGGCGAGTTGGACCGCGGCCCGCAGCCCGGCCAGGACGATCTCGCGCGACCGGCCGAGCGTGGCCACGGCGACGACGACGGCGGCCGCCGCGAGCAGCAGGGCGAGGACGACCCCGAGCGTGATGTTGACCGGAAGCAGCACACGGCAACCATAGGACGGGCCCGCCCCGGCATCCGGCACGAATCGGGCTCTCACACCACCGAACTGCCAGTACATCAGCCCTTTTCGTCGCAACCCTTGATGTGACGTGCACATGTCGCCACTCTGTTACCTGGCGCCCACCCCACAGAAACCTGGCGCCGCCACGATGGCCGGGCCCACAGGTAACCCGTCCAAGCCCCCCCCACATCAAGGGAGTTCGCATGTCAGGTGTCTACGCGCGTCGCATTGGCCTCGTCGTCGCATCCGCCGCACTTGCCGCAACCACCGGACTGCTCACCGCACCCACCGCCCAGGCCGCCATGCCCACGCCGGTCGCCGCGTCCACCGCCCGTACGTACCTGAGCCAGCTGACCGTCTCGGCGGAAGGCTCCTCGACCGGCTACAGCCGGGACCTGTTCCCGCACTGGATAACCCAGTCGGGCGCCTGCAACACCCGTGAGGTCGTCCTGAAGCGGGACGGCACGAACGTGACGCAGGACTCCAGCTGCGCGGCCGTCAGCGGCAGTTGGTACTCGGAGTACGACGGTGCCACCTGGACCGCCGCTGCCGATCTGGACATCGACCACATGGTCCCGCTCGCCGAGGCCTGGCGCTCCGGCGCGAGCAGCTGGACCACCGCCCAGCGCCAGTCCTTCGCCAACGATCTGACGCGCCCGCAGCTCATCGCGGTCACGGACAACGTCAACCAGTCCAAGGGCGACCAGGATCCGGCGGAGTGGCTGCCGTCGCGCACCACGTACCGCTGCACGTACGCGCGCGCCTGGGTGCACGTGAAGCACTACTACAACCTGACCGTCGACTCGGCGGAGAAAAGCGCACTCCAGTCGGTTCTCAACGGCTGCTGAGCGGAACCGCGCACCCCTCCCCCGCCGTTCCGTACGGTACGGAGCCCACGCGTACGCGACGGGCTCCGTACCGTACGTGCACGGACCCCGTCCGTACGGAACGACGCGAGGAGGGCACCTCATGGCCGGGCTGCGCCTGGGACCACTACTGCGGTACGTCGACTGGGAGACGGGTTCCACCGCGACCGTCTGGGTCGAGGCCGACCGGCCGACCACGGCCGAAGTCCGGTGCTCGGACGGCGCGTCGGGCTCTTCCCGGACGTTCGCGATCGCCGGTCACCACTACGCGCTGGTGGTGGTGACAGGCCTGATACCGGGCTCGACCACGGAGTACGAGGTGCTGCTCGGCGGCCGGCAGGTCTGGCCGCACAAGGACTCCCGCTTCCCCCCGAGCACGATCACCACACCCCCCGCTCCCTCTGCGGCGAACGAGAACGCAGAACCGACGTCCGTCCGGATCGCCTTCGGCTCCTGCCGCTGGGCCGCTCCGCCCATCGGCGAGCGGGACGCCGCCGGCCCCGACGCACTCGACACCCTTGCCGCCCGGCTCGCCGCCGACCCCGGTGCCATACGCCCCGACGTACTGCTCCTCCTCGGCGACCAGGTGTACGCGGACGAGACATCAAAGGCGACCCGCCACCGCCTCGCCGCGCGCCGGGACCTCAGAGAGCCCCCGGGCCCGGAGGTCGCGGACTACGAGGAATACACCCACCTCTACGACGAGTCCTGGCGCGATCCAGAGGTGCGCTGGCTGCTCTCCACCGTCCCCAGCTGCATGATCTTCGACGACCACGACGTGGTGGACGACTGGAACACCAGCGCTGCGTGGCTCGCCTCCATCCGTTCCACCCCTTGGTGGCACGAGCGGATCGTCAGTGGACTGGCGTCGTACTGGGTCTATCAGCACCTCGGCAACCTCTCCCCTGCCGCGCTGGCCGCCGACCCGGTCTACGCGGCCGTACGCGCCGTCCCGGACGGCACCGAGGCGCTGCGCCGCTTCGCTGCCGAGGCGGACGCCGACCCCACGCACGCCCAGTGGAGCTACCGGCGTGTCTTCGGCCGAGTACGGCTGCTGATGGTGGACACCCGAGCGGCCCGCGTACTCGACGAGGAGCGCCGGTCGATGCTCGACGACGAGGAGGCGCACTGGGTGCGCGAGGAGACCCTCGCCGACCCCGGTTCGTACGACCATCTCCTGATCGGCACCTCGCTGCCGTGGCTGCTGCCCCCGCTCGTCCATGACGCGGAGCAGTGGAACGCCGCGCTGTGCCGGGGCGAGCGGGGCGGGTCCGATGGGCGGTGGGCGCGGTTCGGCGAGAATCTGCGGCGCCGCGCCGACCTGGAGCATTGGGCGGCTTTCCCCGACTCCTTCCACCGGCTGACGGAGCTGATCAGGGAGGCGGGGAGCGGTCCGGACGCCCCGGCGACGGTTTGTGTGCTGTCGGGCGATGTGCACCATGCGTACATCGCGGAGCCCGCATGGCCGGCCGACGCACCGGGCGGCGACCCCGGGGCGCGCATCCTGCAGCTGACCTGCTCTCCCGTGCACAACTCGATCCCCGGCCTGCTCAAAGCGGGGTTCCGTTTCGGCTGGAGCCGGGCGGGGCGGCGGCTCGGCCGACTGCTGGCACGGCACGGACGGACGGGCCCGGCACCGATCCGGTGGCAGAAGACCGGCGGACCGTGGTTCGGCAATCAGCTGATGACGCTGACGCTGCATGGCCGGAATGCTGCGCTGACATTGGTTCAGGCCAAAGACAGGGCCACAGGCGCACAGCTGGAGACGGTGCTCGACCAGTCACTGACCGCCGACGAGTAGGTCAATTTCAGCCAGCGACGAAATGTTGAACTTGCAAGCACTAGTAGGCGTGCACACGCCTGAACCGGGCACAGCCCTACGCTCTCGGCCTGTTCCGGATCGTCGTCGGCCTGCTCTTCGCCTGCCACGGCGCCGCCTCGCTCTTCGGCGTCCTCGGCGGCGCGATGGGCGGCGGGTCCATACCCGCCGGCACCTGGCCGGGCTGGTACGCGGCGCTCATCCAGCTCGTCGGCGGCACCCTGATCCTCCTGGACCTCGGCACCCGTCTCGCCGCCTTCGTCGCCTCCGGCTCCATGGCGTACGCGTACTTCAAGGTCCACCAGCCCGAAGCGCTCTTCCCGCTGCAGAACGGCGGCGAACCGTCCGCGGTCTTCTGCTGGGTGTTCCTGCTGCTGGTCTTCACCGGCCCCGGCTCCCTGGCCCTGGACCGGCTGTTCGCCCGGCGGAGTGGCGCGGAGCCCAGTGCGGACCGCACCCGCGAGCAGGCGCCGGCGGTCGCGGCCTGAGCCGCAGCCTGTCCCGTGTTACCGCGCCTGCCCCACTGGCCCCACGAGGCCTGTGGGGCAGGCGTGTCACATGTGACACGTGAGGTACACAACATCCCCCGTGCGTAGTGATGTACAGGTAAACGGCAGGCGTACTCTGGACAATCGGCCCTGCCGCCCCTGCCGCTCCCCTGCGACGTCGCGGCGTTGAAACGAACGGGGAGTACGCGAAGGTGCTCGAGAGTGTGGGTGCGCTGACCGGCAGCCCATGGATCTATGCGGTGGTCGCCCTCTCGGTGCTCCTTGACGTCTTCCTGCCCGTGCTGCCCAGCGGGGTCCTGGTGATCACGGCGGCCACGGCGGCCGCCGCGGGCACTACCTCGGTCGCGGGCGCGGCCGGCTCCGCCGGAGAGGTCCCCCAGGTTCCGTCGCTCCTCGCGCTGATCCTGAGCACGGCCACCGCCTCGGTGCTCGGCGACCTCGTCGCGTACCGCCTGGCCTGGCGCGGCGGCGACCGGCTGGACCGCGCCATCGCCCGCTCCCGCCGCCTCACCACCGCGCAGGAACGTCTCGGCGCGGCCCTGAGCCGCGGCGGCGGCACCCTCGTCGTCATCGCCCGCTTCGCCCCGGCGGGCCGCTCGGTCGTCTCCCTGGGCGCGGGCGCGGCGCACCGCGAGGTGAAGGAGTTCCTGCCCTGGTCGGCCCTGGCCGGCGTGGCCTGGGCGGGCTACAGCGTGGGCCTCGGCTACTTCGGCGGCCAGTGGCTCGGCGCGACATGGCTGGGCACGGCGGTCTCGGTCCTGGCCCTGTTCGTGGCCGGCGCGCTGGCCGCGTACCTGATGCACCGCCCCGCAGCGGCAGCAGCCACCCCCGCGACGGCTTCGGCACCTACGAGGTCCTGACGGGCGCCCCCCGGACCTCAAGACCGTCCAGCAGTCTGGCGGTCGCTTCGGCGATCTCGTCGACGGCCCGGTCGAACACCTCCTGATTGTGCGCGGCCGGAGCCCGGAAGCCGGACACCTTGCGTACGAACTGCAGGGCGGCGGCCCGGATGTCCTCCTCGGTGGCCTCTTCGGGGATGGTGGGCGGGCGAAGGGTCTTGATGCTGCGGCACATGCCTCCAGTGTGTACCGGCCCACTGACAACGCCCCGGGCACACAAGTGCCCCGGACCGGCATCAGCTCCGTTCGACCGCGGGAATCTCATAAGTGCCGTCGAGCACCGCACGCCCCGGCATGTAGAGCCTGAGCACAGGCCGGAAGTCCCCGTCGGGCGCGGGCAGCCAGTTCGCCGCCGCCGCAGAGTCCGCGGGGCGTTCCTTCCCCAGGTGAATGGTCAGCGACCCGTCGTCCGCGCGCACCAGCCCGGGCGTACGGTCACCGAGCGCGTACCGGTGCGCCGGGTTCTCGACGAGGTGGCCGTCCGGGGCGTCGTACATCGTCACGGACCAGAACGCCCCGACCGGCGGCGGCTGCTCGAAACGCAGCACATAGGAGTGGGCGCCGCTGAGCCGATGGCCGTCGGCGTCGTGGGAGGTGTGTGCGGACACCGCCTCGTACCCGTGGACCCCCCACGGCGCCATGCGTGCCGCTACAGCCCTGACCAGGTAGGACGCCTCCCGGTCGGCCATCTTCCACTCCGGCGAGTCGATGGTTCCCACCCCGAACCGGTCGAGGTTGTAGTCGAAGAGATGCGGCTCCATCACCCAGCGCCCGCCGTCCGCCGTGTCCGGCCGCCCATCCGCCGCCGCCACCACGCGCGCCTTGCCGCGCTCCATCCCCTCGACGAGGGCGCGTACGAGGGCGGGATCGGCGGAGACGTACGGCGAAGGCCCCTCCTCCAGCAGCTCCAGCGGCTGGAACCGGTCCTGGTAAGCGCAGTCGGCGGCAGCCGGCGGGAAGTCCGCCATCCACACCCTGAGCTGCTCGAAGAAGCGCAGCTGCTCCGGTACGTCGGCGTCGGGCGCGGGCAGCCCCGTGCGGTGCGTCCCGGGTTCGAAGTGCGTGAGCGTGAACCGCTTCTGCAGCGCCCGGACCCGCTCCACGTCGTCGGGGCCGTCGCAGGCGATGCGCCCGACGACGGAGACGACAGAGGTCGGCGCGTCGATCACCCCACGCACCCCGCCGGGCTCACTGCCCGCCCAGCCCGGCGGCACGACGAGCCAGTCGCCCTCATCCGTACCGGTGGCACGGCGGCCCACATACGCGAAGTTGTTGGTCCAGGTGTCCGCGAACTGCAGCACGTAGTACGCCCCGTCGGTGTCGGGGACATGCAGCCGGATCGGCCCGCCGGAGAGGTCGAGCTGGGCGACCGAGCAGACCGTGTCGTTGCTGACCGCGGCGAAGTCGGTGCCGGGGCCCGCCCATCGGCCCGGGTGCGCGAAGCGATTGAACGGGGTGGGCCCCAGGGGGCCGACGCCCACCTGCATGAAGTCCTCTGCCGTCGACAGGTCGAAGACCAGCGGATACCCGTAGACATACGCTTCAGCGGCAAGAGCCACGAGCTCTTCCGACGGCTCGGATGCAGCAGCCATACGTGCACGTCCTCCATGCTCACCAGCCGATTCCCTGCCTGCGCCGAGGCCGTACGGCCACCACCGCCGTCACGACCACCCTCAGATGAGCGCCTCGGAACGGTCCGTGCACAGGGCCCAGATGACGAACGTATCGATGGCGATGGAGATGATCGCCCAGATCGGCACGTACGGCAGCCACATGAAGTTGGCAATCATGCTGAGCGCCGCCAGCGCGATACCCAGCGCCCGGGCCCACCTGGCGCCCTTGAGGATGCCCCAGCCGATCACGATGAGAATCACGCCGAGAACGAGATGGATCCATCCCCAGGCCGTCACGTCGAACTTGAACGTGTAGTTCCTGATGCGCGCGTAGACATCGTCGGAAGCGATCCCGGCAATGCCCTTGATCACCCCCAGGACGCCGTCCACCATCAGCAGGACACCGGCGAACATGACCCCACCGGTCGCCCAGGGATTGGTGCCGTCCCCCGGACCGGAAGGACGGGACCTGCCGGGCGTGGGCGCTGTCTGTGCCATGGAAACTCCTAGACCGGAACGGGATGGAGCCGGACAGAACCGACCCTGCGCGGCACGTTCCCGTGCGACCACCTGTACGCATCCATTCGGGTGACGGCCGTGTCGAGCGGCTGAACGACCTCGTCCCCCCACTCTCGCCACGCGTCCCCCATACGGGTGGGAAGGGCGAGTGAGTACGCCGAACCACCGGTTGCCGTACCACGCTGACCACCAATCGATGCAGGAGGACCCCGTGGTGCACCAGCCGCCGAACTGCCCCCACTGCCTGGACCACCGGGCACTCTGGTGCGACACCAGTCGCGCCACACCGGCCGCCCCGCACCTGTGGCACTGGTACTGCTCCGGATGTACTCGGACGTGGGCTCCCAGCCCCGGCGAGAAGGCGAGACACCACCATGCGTCACCAGGAAGATCACGCCATCGCGTGTAGCTCCAGACCGGCCGCCGGCCCGAGGCCCTCCGCCTCGCACCCGACGACAACCGTGACGAGGTCCTCATGATCCTCGCACCGCTCTGACCGCAGAGGACATGCCGTTCATGAGGGGAACGCGAAGGGTCCGTGCGGCGTGGACGAAGTGCTACTGCGGCGAACGCACCACGAGGCCACAGGGAACTCGCTGCGCTCGGGGCCTGTTGGAGGAGTTCACCGGGCAGGCGTCCGCCCCTTCGGCGCGTACCGGACCACCACGGCGCGGCTGAAGTTCGCGTCGCCGAGCGACTCGAGGCCGACCGAGCCGACGCCCCAGAACTCATCGGTCCCCGGGATGCGAACGATCCCGGTCAGCCGGAGCGTCTGCTTCCGGTCGATCCCGGTGGTCTTCCCGGTGGCCCCGGCGACGTAGGGCGGCCGGGTGATCCTGCGCACCTTTCCGTCCGCGCCCCGCATCCACTTGGCGTCGAGCACCCCTGGCGGCAGCGCATCCTCCTTGCTCCACCGCTCGCCATCCCAATGCAGAGCGAAGGGAGGACGGTCCACGGGTGCGTCCCTGGACCCGGTGTACGGGCCGGACACGACCCCTGTCGCCAACACGTCGTCGGCTCCCCGGGCAGTGAGCGAATCCACCAGGGCCTGCAAGCCCGTACCCCCCTTGCGCAACGTCTCGACGTCCGGCATCCGCACCTCCTGCCACCGCCGCCCGTCCCACCGCGCGGCCGTGGGCTGAACGCGACGCGGCTCCGGGTGGTCCGGATCCGAACCCTCCTCCGCCTGTGGATCGGGAACGTCCCCGGCCACCCAGAGATCCCCGCCGGCGGTGTCCGCTGTGATGGCCCGTACCTTCAGCGGGAGCCGAGTGGCGGTCCAGCCGCGCCCGCCCCAGTGCCATGCCGTCTGCTGCAGAGCCTCGCCCACCCAGACATCCGACGGTCCGAGCACGGCGACCTGCGGTCCCCCCACAACCTCGTCCGAACCCTCGGGCAGCGCGACGGGCAGCCAGCGGCTGCCGTCGAACCGGGCGGCGAGGCGGGTGGGGAACGTACCCGGCCCGTGGCTGACATACGCGAACAGCCAGGCGCCACCCGCGCCGGCGTGCAGAGTCACCGACTTGAGGC
Source organism: Streptomyces sp. NPDC005181 (assembly GCF_040608395.1). NCBI lineage: Bacteria > Bacillati > Actinomycetota > Actinomycetes > Kitasatosporales > Streptomycetaceae > Streptomyces > Streptomyces sp. NPDC005181. Next base: position 9,385 of record NZ_JBEXID010000020.1, on the reverse strand, counting down.
TGCCGCCGCCGAGCGCGTCACGGAGGTCAGCGGACAACTCGTACGTCCGCCACCGCGTGCCGTCGAACCGGAGCAGCGGCATCTCGGGGTGGAAGGAGCCGGGAGCGTACGTCTGCGCGATCGCCCAGGCCTCGTGAGCGGAGACGGCGGCGATGTCGAGCACTTTGTTGCCGGCGGGGGCGGCCTCGGAGACATATTCGTACGCCCAGGCCCCTCGGGTGGGCGTGGCGGAGGTGCGAGAGGCACTTGGCCGCAGATCCGCCCCTCGTGGGCCTTCCGCGCCACAACCGGCAAGCAGCGCGATGACGGCGACGAGGACAAGCCTGCTGGTGGCACGTGATACGAGCATTGCCGGATCCTAAGGCCAGGCTTCGCCCCGTCCCAGGGAAGGAACCCGACTTCGTCGCGGCCAACGCCGTCCAGCCGATCACCACCAGTCGCCCGCGCTTCGGGGCGGTGGTCTGATGCCGAACCAGAAAGGCAAACGCCGTCGGTTCGGCCCGCCACTGCGGGTGGAGGTTACTGGCCCGCTTGCTGGCCGCCCCGGCAGCCGCAGCACATCAGGCGGCTGTGACCGCGGCACCCGACCGGGCCGAATCCGGCCGGCCGTGACCGGGGTCCACTGCAGGTGTCGGGGGGAGTCAATGCCCCGCTACGGGACAGCCCTTAGGGGCACGGCTGTGTCAGTGCGCGTGCTTGGCGGCTTCTCCGGGGCTGATGTGCGCGTTGTCGGCGGTCCAACTGGCGAGCAGGCGCAGGGCATTTTCGGACGGTGATCCGGGTTCGACGGTGTACAGGCCGAGCGTCTGGTCGTGGTCGCCCATGGGAGTGAAGGCTTCGAAGCCAAGGGTGAGGTCCCCGACCAGCGGGTGGTGGTAGCGCTTGGAGCCGTGCCGAGCCTGGTACACATCGTGGTCCGCCCACCATCGGCGGAAGTCCCGGTCGCTGACGGACAGATCGCCGACCAGCCGGGCAAGCCGGGGGTCATGTGGATGGTGGCTGGCATACAGGTGCAGCATGCCGACGATTTCGCGGGCGGTCCCGGGCCAGTCGACGTAGAGATCGCGGGCCGCGTCGTTGAGGAAGATGTAGCGGGCCATGTTCCGTTCATCGGCCGGCAGGGCGTCGAAATCGAGATAGAAGGCGCGGGCCAGACGATTGGTGGCCAGGACGTCCAGGCGGTGCCCCAGAAGCAGGGCCGGGATGTCGGCGACATTCTGCAGGGCTCGCAACAGCCCGGGGCGGGCACGCTGCGTCGCTGTCGCGCGCGGCCGCCGCCGGGTGGGTTTGGCCAGGGCGAACAAATGGTTACGCTCGGTGTCATTCAGTTGCAGTGCGCGAGCCACGGCCTCCAGGACGGAAACGGAGACGCTCGCGCTGCGCCCGCGTTCCAGCCGTACGTAGCAGTCAACGCTGACTCCGGCCAACTGGGCACAGTGGGCCGCCGAGAAGGGCGGTCACCGCCGCTTCCTCACCGAGCAGCCGCGGTACTCGATGCTCAGCCGCACCATCGAGGAGGCCGTTCTGCCCACCGCACAGCGCTACGGCATGGGCGTCCTGACCTACGCCCCCCTGTCCAGCGGCTGGCTGTCCGGCGCCGACCCGACGACGAAGGTCCGCGCCCGGATCGCGGCAGGCGAGTTCGATCTCAGCCTGCCCGCCAACCAGGCCAAGATCGAAGCCGTACGTGAGCTCGACAAGGTGGCGCAGGAAGCCGGCATGCCGCTGACTCACCTGGCCCTGGCATTCGTGCGATCGCATCCGGCCGTCACCTCGGTACTGATCGGGCCGCGCACACGCGAGCAGTTGGACGGTCTGCTGGCCGCCGCCGACACCGAACTGAGCGACGACATCCTCGACCGGATCGACGAGATCGTCGCGCCCGGCACCGAGGTCAATGCCGCCGACAACTACAACGCCACCCCGCCGGCCCTGGTCGACAAGCGCCTGCGCCGACGGTGACCTCCCCGGTCCGGACCGCTTGTGACGGCCGCGGCGCGCAGGATGCCCGGCCTCACCGAGCCTGACCGACCACTTCACACAGACACCACACGCAGAGGTACAGAGAGGAAGAGAAATGAACCAGCAGTTCGCAGGCAAGTCGGCGCTCGTCACCAGGGGCGGCAGCGGCATCGGACGGGCGAGCGCCCTGGCGCTGGCGGCCGAAGGGGCGCTGGTGACGGTCGCCGGCCGCACGGCGGAGACCCTGAAGGAGACCGTTCGCCTGGTCGAGGCCTCGGGCGGCTCGGCCCGCTACGTGGTGGCCGACGTGACAGACGAATCCCAGGTGGAGAAAGCCGTCCAGGCTGCTGTCGCAGAGACCGGCCGCCTGGACCTCGCCCTCAACAACGCGGGCTACGACGGCGAGTTCCAGCTCACCCAGGACCACTCGACCGAGATGCTCGACCACATGATCGCCCTCAATGTGCGGGGTGTGTTCCTGTCGATGAAGCACGAGCTCCGGCACATGGTGGCGCAAGGCTCCGGCTCGATCGTGAACATGTCCTCCGGTGCGGCGCTGGTGGGTGTCCCCGGGTTCTCCGGCTACACGGCCACCAAGGCCGCCGAGGTCGCCATGACCAAGAGCTCGGCGCTCGAGGTCGCGCCGCACGGCATCCGTATCAACGCCGTGTGCCCCGGCCTGGTGGAGACTCCGATGCTCGCGTCCATGGACCCGAACGAAGACCCCCTGAAATCGCTCATCGCTGCCCACCCCCTGGGACGGATCGCCAACGCCGGCGAAATCGCTGACGCCGTGGTCTGGCTCTGCTCGGACAAGGCGAGCTTCGTCACCGGCGTCGCGCTGCCCGTCGACGGCGGCTACACCGTGCCCTGACAGTCGGCCGCCCGCACCAACGGGACGATCCGGGACCAGAGACGCGCGTCGGTCGAACCACCCTGGCCAGCAGGTCAGGGTGGTTCGGCGTCCTGCTGCAGACCCACCGCGCTACCAGTCGGCCCGGCCTCGCAGCCACCTGCCTGCACCACGCGCTCGAGGCAGCCGCTGACGCCCGGGTCGTCGTCGTCGTCAGCTCGGTCGGCCACATCAACGGCGAGGTCCTCTTCGACGACATCCATTTCGAGCGCCACCCCTACGACGCCTGGGCCGCCTACAGCCAGTCCAAGACGGCCAAAATCCTGTTCACGGTCGAGGCCGCCAGGCGCTGGGCCGGCGCCGGTGTCAGCGTCAACGCCATCAACCCCGGCCGTATCTCCAGCACCGGCCGGGCATCCGCCGAGGAGTGGTCCGCTACGCCCTCGACCCGCAAAAGGCAGCACGCCTGTGGCAGATCTCCCTCGGCATGCTCACCTCCGCCACCTGATCGCCGTCGGCGACGGCAGCGGCAGCGGCAGCGGCTCAGCCGACTCGGCGGTATCGGGCCACGTCACGTCGCTGCTGGTCACAGGCGGATCACCGAGCAGCCTCCGATAGCGCTGGAGGCAGCCGGGACCGGCTGACCGGCGCATGGCGGAATGAGCGACGGTCGGCGACGCGTTTGTGGGTGTAGGGCGAGAAAGCACCGGAGCAACGACGTGACTGCTGCGACCATTACGACACCACTGGCCGAGATCCTGCGGGCCTGGCGCCGGTCGACGCTGTGGTTGGCAGGGCCCCTCGTGCTGATTGTCGCCGTACCGGTGGCCGACCACTTCCTGCCGCCGGACATCCATCTCGCCCACCTGCTCATCGTGGCCCCGGCGGTCACCTCCGCCGTCGCGGGCCCGCGGGTCACCGCGCTGATCGGCGGACTCGCGGTGGTGTCCCTCGTCATCGCGGGGGCGGAGCGTGGGTTCCTGACCACCGAGAACGTCCTCGTCGAGCTCGCGTCCCTCGCGGTGCTCTCCGGCCTCTTGGTGCTCTTCTCCCTTCTGCGGAACCGGCACGAGCTGGAGCTGCTCCGGGTGCGTTCGGTCTCCGACGCAACACAGCGCGTCGTCCTGCGCCCGCTGCCGGACCGGGCCGGTCCGGTATCCATCGCCTCGGAGTACCGCAGCGCCGAGGCCGACACCCGCATCGGCGGCGATCTGTACGCCGTCGCCCGCGCCTCCGGCTCCACCCGGCTGGTCATCGGGGACGTACGGGGCAAGGGCCTCGCCTCGATCGGCGACACCGCGATCATGCTGGGCGCCTTCCGCGCCGCAGCCCACCGCCAGTCCCCGCTGCCGGAGCTGGTCGCATACCTGGAGGGCGCCGTCCGGTGGGGTCTGGCGGAGTTCTCGGAGTGTTCGGGGTGTCCGGGATGTTCGGGGTCCGAGGCGGACGTCGGGGAGCGCTTCGTGACCGCCGTGCTGGTGGACATCCCGGACAACGAGCCGGTGGTCCACGTGATCAGCTGCGGGCATCCGCCGCCCCTGCTGCTGCGCAACTCCACCGCAACCGCGCTGAGTGTGCCCGACCCCGCTCTGCCCCTCGGTCTTGGCGGGCTGTCCGACGACTCCTACGTCCAGGCGACCTTCCCGTTCGCCTACGGCGACCGGCTCCTGCTCTACACGGATGGCGTCAGTGAGACCCGCGACGGGCAGGGCACCTTCTATCCGCTCGCCGAGCGCGCCGCCGCCTGGACCGACCAGGCACCCGGACCACTGGTGCAGAAGATCACGGCCGATCTCGAGGCGTACGCGGCAGGTCCGCTGGAGGACGACATGGCGATGATCGTCGTCCAGCGGGATAAAGCGCCGGCGGTATGAGCGGGCCGTCACTTCGAAGGCATCGGGAAGCGGTGAATGCCGGCCCGTGAGCGGCTTACAGCTGATACCAGTCGTCCCCGCCGGTGCGGAGCGAAGGACCGAGGCAGTCCCGCAGATTGTCGGCCGGCCAACCGTTGAGGTTCGGCGTTGGCCGGTGCCGATCGCGACGGTGACCTCATTCACGCGAAAAACCAGTGCATCGCTGTCCTCCACGATCTCGCAGCGCAGAGACTTCGGCTGGAGGGTGGACCGAAACGATCCTTGATGAGACGTTCCGAAACCTCAAGGCCAACAGGCCCGACCTTGATTCGGACAAGCAGGACCGGACGCGGACTGCGAGGAAAGTGGCGCTCCGGGATTGTCTGGTTGTGAGGTACGAGCCGCTCATCAACGCGATACAGCTACCCGATACCGGTGACCGGCATGTGCTGGCTGCGGCGATGCCGTGAGTGGAAGGACACCGGCTACGCCTTCGCCACCCGGACCGGCCGGCCGATCGAACCGCGCAACCTGTGCCGCTTGTTCACCCGGGTGGCCAGGACAGCCGTGATTGACCACGCCCGTTGACATCGGAACGGGATACCAAAGGCCCCCAACCATGATCGGTTGGGGGCCTTTTGCACTGGTGGGCGCGGACGGTTTCGAACCGCCGATATCTGCTTTGTAAGTTCGATCGCTGCGTGAGGCGACCTCACGGAACGGGCCCTTATGGCTGTCTGCCACTGCGGGCAGAGTTGCCGTTGTCTGCCCTCGTTCAGCGGCGTTGGTGTCAACTGGTGATGTCAGCCGGACGATCTGTGTCCGCAGGGACCCGCCGGGTTCCGGCTCGGTGAGCGACCTGGCCGACTAGCCGTTGACGCAGGCGTTGCCCGCCGCAGGATTGAGCACTCCGATGACGTTCACCGTGTTGCCGCACACGTTGACGGGGATGTCCACCGGGGCCTGTACGACGTTGCCGGACAGCAGACCGGGCGAGCCCGTCGCGGTGCCGACGGCCCAGGCGCCGTTGGGAGCCTCCGATGCTTCCTCCTCGACGGTCAGCGTCGCGGGGGCCGGGGGATTCAGGCCGACCGTGGTGATCGCTTCGGGGCCGTTGACGTAGGTTCCCGCCTCGTCGGCGGTGACATTCACCGTGCCCGTGCAGGACTCCGTGCCGGCGGCCAGGTCGCCGCCTGCCAGAGCCACGGACGAGCCCCCCGCCGACGCGGAGACCGTGCCGTTACCGCAAGTCGTCGACGCGTTCGCGTCCGAGGCCACACTCACGCCGTCGGGCAGGCTGTCGGTGAAGCTGAAGTCGTTCTTCGCCGCCAATTCATCGGCGAACCGTCGTTGACCGTGATTGACCGCCTGATAGGGCACAGGTGTGGCACGGCTCCGCCCCTCGATGCGAACTATGAGCGGAGCGGTCGCTGAGGTCTGTCGGGCTGGCCATCCGGCTCCTCAGGTGCGGTGAGAGTCGGCTTCGGTCGCCGTGGTTGCTGTACTTCACTGCTGTACAGCACGGCCCTGACCGCTGCCTTGTAAGCCTGGATTCGATCTCTGAGCTGTCCTGCCGCGTTCCCGAGCCGAACTTGATCGCGGACGCTGGCCTGATGCCCCTAGTCCAGTTGGCCGAGCGGTGCGCTTTGCCCGAGCTGGGCGGCACCGCGGACGTCGGCGGCCTTGCCCCGCCGCAGCCGCACCGCCGCCGGCACCGGCCGGGCCGCGTCCTACCTGTCGTCTTCGTCCCGGCCGTCCTCGAAGACGAAGAGCGGTTTGGCGCCATGTGCGGGTGCTTCGGCGAACGAGATGGCTTCAGTGAAGCGTTCGAGCGGGAACGGCTCGCCTTGGGGGATGCTCAGCACTTCATCAGCGACGAGACTGCGAACCTCGGACAGCGCGCGCAGCGCATCCGCAGGTGAGGCAGTGCCGAACCAGCGGTTCAGCCAGAAGCCACGGACTGCTTTGGTCTCGTAGATAACCGAGCGTGCCAGCAGCGGGATCGTCAGCGCTGCCGGGTCAGTCTGCCGATGGGTGGAGAGAGCGCCGTAGACCACGACCTCTCCTCCCGGAGCCAATGCCTGGGATACCTGGGCACCCACATGGCCCGAGACACAGTCGATGGCCTTGCGCACGCCAGCCGATCCTGCAATCTCGGCCACACGCTGCAACAGGTCCTCGTCCTCAGTGCAAATGACCTCCTCACCACCAAGCGCCTTGATCTCCTCAACGGCATCGCGCCGCCGCACGACATTGATCGTGCGAATACCCAGATGCCTGGCCAGCTGAATGACGAGCCGGCCGACAGTGGAGCCCGCGGCCGTCTGCAACAACCATTCACCCGGCTGTACGTCGAGTTCGCGAGACACGAGGAGCAGCGCGGTCAACGGGTTGACGGCGAGTTGACAGGCGCTGGAGTCGCTCAGATGATCGGGGACCGGCAGGAGCCTTCGTGTATCGGCAACAAGGTATTCCTGCCAAGTACCGGCCACATGCGGCCCGGGTACCGCCGGGACAGCAACGGCCACCACGCGCTCGCCGATCTTCAGTCCCTCGGTATCCGGGCCCAGGGCCTCAATACGGCCCACGCATTCCATGTGACCCCCGACAGTGGGAAACTCGGGGGAGAAACCGTAGCGGCCACGCAGCACGTGCAGATCACTGGCGTGAATCGGAGTCGCCTTCACACGGATCAACGCCTGACCGGCTTCTGGCGTGGGAATAGGCCGGGATTCCAGCCGCAGGACATCGGCCGGCTCGCCGACCTTTCCGGCTACGAGCGCGCGCATGGATTGTGGCATGAGTGGCCTTTCGTCTCTCAGCGCCCGACGAACTCGGCGGGCGTTCTGGACAGGAACAATGCCGGTGGTGGCATCCTCGTCGGCGACCAGACTCCGGACCTTTCTTTCTCGATGGAGCAGGCCCGTGCGCAGAGTGTCATCGGCGGCGGGTCCCCTCTAGGCCTTTACCGACTCGCTCAGCATGATCATGTGAGCGAGCTGGGTTCGTGCGGCCTACTGAGGTCCGTGATCAGGACCGCTCGCCGCAGCGAACTGATCTGAGGTCAGAGTGGAGGATCGGCGAACGGATCGGATACCTGAAGGTGTCGGCGAGATTCTTCATGAGCGTCTGTGTGCTGTCAGTCATCATTGATCACCTCGATGGACTGAGCCCCCGGCGCATGCCCTGCTGAGTCCGCCGCACGCACCGCACCCGAGAGCCCCTGGAGTCCCCGACATCACGCTAAGCGCCACTGACAGGCTCTGCAATCCAGCCTCCGACGGCTCCACCCGGTCGCCAGTCCGTATTGCCGCAGGCGAAGGAGCGAGGTCGGCGTAGGGACTTTGGCCGGGAGCTGCTTTGGCGCGAGTGATCACGGCCCCGTAAGCTTCCGGCGCGTCGGGCAGTCTGTTGAGCTGCCCGGTAAAGCACGGCGTTGGGGCCGTGATCTTCGAGGCTCGCGCCAAAGTGGCTGGCTAAAGTCGTGAAGCCGACCGCCCCAGCCACAGAGGGTGTCCCCCACTTCCTGCCCGCCGGGCGCGGCCAGCCGGGGCGGAGACAGAAGGCAGGCCGCGCCGCAGAGGCGGCGCGCCCGCGCCGTGCGCGGGCCTTGAACCCGTAGAGAAGGTTTCTACTCACGCAGCCCACCGCTACGCGATGCGCCTGAGGAACTGCCGTCAACTACTACCGCCAACGCCCCCGCAGCGACTCGCTGCGGGGGCGTTCTGGCTGGTGGGCGCGGACGGTTTCGAACCGCCGACACCTGCTTTGTAAGCCTGGCGCCGAGCACAGGACGGTCTTGGCTGGTCAGCAGCCGTACAGCAGGGCCAAGCCTGTCAGCGCGTGCCTGCACCGCCTCGCACCCCAATTGACCGTGGCTGACTGCTCGATCTGGCACGGATCTGGCACGCGTCCATCAAAGTTCGATGCGAGAGGCTTCAATTGATTGCGGGACTGCTCACGTCCAGGGCACCAATCGGCGGCAGGCGACTATGGCAACAGGACTTGCCTAGTATTCCAGCTGTAGATCGTGATCCGAGAGAGGCGCGTCGGCGAGGGACGGCCGTTATTCCAGCCACATCCCGTCGCGCATGATGACTCTCCCGCGTAGTTCCGGCTCGCCGCGCCAAGCGTGCACAGCCCTCGGGACCACTCGTACATACAGAAAGGAACCCTCTTCCACGCGTGGATCCCACCCGAACTTGTCGGCGAACGCCTCCGCTGCGCCTCCGGGCACCTCTTGGTCCGGGAAGCACTCCGCCTCACCCTGGAGGAGCACCACGTCGAAGGTGTCCGGTAGCGCCAGGCGCACGCGCGGCTCTTTGCGGATGTTCCGCGCAGTCACGGAAGTGGCGCTGGTGCACATCCACACTGCTCGCCCATCCCACAAGAACCACAGCGGCACCTGGTGCGGCCCGTGATCAGGGTGAGCCGTCGACACCCATACATCCCGCTCGGTAATGAGCCGCTCCAGAGCGTCGCGCATACGCTCCGCCGTCTGGCGGCGAACGATTCCCGTGGTCTCCATCCTTGATCTTGTGTGGGTATCCCCGGCTTCAGCCGGGGAGGGAAACGCATCCTTGGAGCGGAGGCGCGGAGCGCCGGAGTTCTCTTCGTCTCGGGGGGGGACGGTCAGATAGGGCGCTTCTGGCCCTCGATGTACTGCCGTATCACGGTCAGCGGTGCCCCGCCGCAGGAGCCCGCGAAGTAGGAGCGG